>JAPLUS010000473.1 GCA_026397495.1 Candidatus Zixiibacteriota bacterium
CACAACTTGAGGTAAAGTAAAAAGCGACAACGCAATTATAGGGCCAATATGCTGATTTTATGGGATGTTGTTTTTCTGTGTTACTGATCAGATGAAATTCAACCTGTCCTTCTTACAGGGATACATTACAGCGAGATATCAAGAAAGTTTTTTTAATTGAGTTGGAAAGTAAAGTTCCCTGGAATTTGGCCCGATAATGCCATAAGTGAACCTTCCCATGTTCGTTATCGAGGGTTCTTGCATAAACTTAAGTGTTTCTTGCAAAAATTTTGAGGCGATTGATGATTCGCAATGGATAGCGAATCGTGATGGTTTGGAATAGAAAATGGAGAAATCAGTGAAGAATAGTATGAATAATTATAAGCTTGTTTATATAGGGTAAAAATGGCAGCGAAATACATTCTAAAACTCTACATTACGGGACAGACGGTGAATTCTGAAAAGGCCATAACGAATCTAAAAGCCGTTCTCGATACACAGCCAAAGGGGCTTTATTCATTGGAGGTCGTTGATGTTTTGAAGCGTCCCCAATTGGCTGAGGAAGACAACATCCTGGCTACGCCGACAGTAATGAAAGTTTCACCTCCTCCGGCCAGAAAAATCATCGGTGATTTGTCAGACAAAGAGAAGGTGTTGTCAGGTCTCGGTTTGACCGTTGAAAAAAAGAAGGGACAAGTGCAGCATAACCCTGCGTACGCGAAATAGCAAAAACGCAATACACTGTGCGAAAGTAAAGGAGCTCAAAAATGGCCAAGAAATTAAGCAAAGTCGCTTCGGGGATTCCCGGATTCGATGAAATCTCTCATGGTGGGATACCCCAAGGCAGAACTACCCTTATCAGTGGAATAAGCGGTTCGGGCAAGACCGCTTTTTCCGCTCAGTTTCTCTATGAAGGCATTGTAGAGTTTGGTGAAAATGGCGTCTTTGTAACCTTTGAGGAAAGCCCCCGGGATATCATCAGGAATACGGAAAGTTTTGGCTGGAATATAGATAAGCTGGTAAAAGAAAACAAATGGGCTTTTGTGGACGCTTCTCCGGATGATTCCAATAGTGTTGAGGTCGGTCAATATGATTTAGGCGCCTTCATAGCAAGAATTGCCTATGCCGTAAAGAAGGTAAAAGCCAAAAGAGTCGTGATTGATTCAGTCTCGGTTCTTTTTACCCATTATCAGGACATGGGGGCTATCCGGCGGGGGTTATACGAGCTTATTGCCAACCTCAAAAAGAGCGATGTAACCTGTGTCATGACCGCAGAAAGATTAATCGAAGACGGAGAAATCAGCCGTTACGGCGTTGAGGAATTCGTTTCCGACAATGTGATGCTTCTGCATAGCCGTCTGAATGCGGAGGGAGAACGGGAACGAACCGTTGAAATCCTCAAATTCCGCGGTTCAACCCACGATTCCCAGGAAGCTCCTGTACTTGTAAATGCTGAAGGAATGACTATTTATCCCAGACTCAGGCCAGCGCTAAAATGAAAAGTGTTTTCACAAAAAATATCCACCGGAATCAAAGGATTGGATACGCTGCTCTGTGGGGGGGTATATGAGAATTCCACTACCTTGATGACAGGCGCCTCAGGTTCGGGAAAAACAATTGCTGCCTTGCATTTTATTATGGAAGGAGCAAAAAGAGGAGAGAAGTCTCTTTTAATTGAGTTTGAAGAAAGTCCTGACCAGTTATACAGGAATGCTAAATCTTTTGGCTGGGACCTGGAGAAATATGTCAAAAATGGACTTGTAAAAATAGTTTGCCATTATCCTGCAGACCTCAAAGCGGAGCAGTATTTGAAGGTAATCCAGGATATGGTCTTAACGAATAAGATAAAGAGAGTTGTCCTGGATTCGATTTCGGACTTTCAGAGGATTTATAACGAGCGGAAATTCCGGGCATTCGTAATTGACCTAAACACCTTCTTGAGAATGAGCGATGTCACCTCAGTTCTTACGAATACCACCTCCCAGATTTTGGAAGTAACAGAAATAGCCGAAACACACCTCGCCACCACCACTGACAATATTGTCATTCTAAAATACGTGGAATTGGGAGGCCGGATGCACAGACTAATCAGTGTCTTAAAGCAGAGAGGTTCGAAGCACGAGAAAGATTTGATGGAATTTGAAGTAACCACAGAGACTGGAATAGAGATACTGGGGCCGTTTAGGGACGTAGAGAACCTGATGAGCGGCTCTGCCAGAAGAACCCGCCGGATAGGCGAGGAAAAGGCGGAAAGGGATTTTATACAAGAGGCGGTTGCAGGCAGAATTTGAGAAAGATTGGCCGATTATTAACGTAAGGCCGGTGATGGAGATATAGCGGTATGCAGCAGTAGAATAACTTACGCTTTAAT
>JAPLUS010000274.1 GCA_026397495.1 Candidatus Zixiibacteriota bacterium
TGTTATTGACATCGGCCTTAAAGATAGTGCTTTCGGAAAGAAATTGATAATTGGTGCATTCAGCCAACCCCCAATCTGATGGCGGCAGTTGGCTGTCACCAAGATATTGGCCGGTGTATTTATCGGGATCGAAATAATCTCTGAGATTCGAAAAGACTCTTGGCTGCGATGTCCAACCATTTAGAAATCTATCTGGTAACCGCTCATGATTGGCGATCACCTCTTGTTCGACCCACGTTTCAAGTGGATTGCCATAGTTTCTCCAAGTGCGGTAATGTCCAAAGAGAAAATCGTTTCTGGTATGCGCAGGAACGCCCATATCTTCAAGCATGTGCAATACGCATCCCAAATCCAAAAAAGTCATAGCTAAATTTGCATCACGAACAGGTTTGCTGGACTTTGTAAGTGCATCATAAAATGCATCCCTGGCGTCTTCCCATCTATTGTTATTCGTTGTCGGCTCCTGAACAGCGGTTCCGGTAATCGCCCATTCCAGAGCCGATTGTCCGAGCGGAAGCCAACTCGACCAAAAGGGTGCTGTCCAGTCAGGATGGTCGAAATGATTATCCAGACCTGCATTACGATACGGGTCATGGAAGTGATGTCTTGACCGCCAGGAAACTATCCTGATACCATCCATATCCTCAATATTGCTTCCTGTCCTGATCCATTCCAGTACAGTTCTGGTCCTGTTACCAGCATCTGCGCTTCCGGCTCTTATTCTGTTTGTAACATCTGACGGAAAATTCCAGTACAATTGAGTTGATAGACCACTGCTTAGACCCAGTTGATTCTTTAAATAATCGTTTATCTGGGCAGCATTGCTATCAACTGCCTGCTCTGTTATCGCCGGATGCGTGAACCTGTTTTCCCATCCATACAGAACTGATGAGAAACTGAGTAACATAACCAGACACAGTGAATTTGAAAATCTCTTCATTTTATATTCTCCCGAAAATAGAGTAATAATATTATTGCAAAAATACTTAATGGAAATCATCTCTTTATCTCTTCCATTAGTAATTCTTTTCCTAATGCATAGCATCAGCAAATCCTTTTACAACCCATGAACTCAATAACAACGATACTGAAAGAGCAAAAACCAGTGTAGTCAAAAACGTTTTGAGTTTTATGTGTCCATGGGGGCAAAATCTAAATATGATAACAACCCAAAGAATATTTAAACCCAATATTGCCAATCCTCCCCAGATTGTAAAAAACCAGTCTGGCAGCAACAGGCCCATACTAGTATTCATAAATAACGCGCCTAAAGATAGGTATCCCCCTATAAAAACAAGAACCGCAAGTGTTATAAGAATTATAATATCCTTTTGGGTTAGCAATTTTACTTCCTGCATCGTTTATCTCCTTACAATTTCTCACAATTAACATTGTCTTTTATTTGTCTAATAATCTTCCGTGGTCTATCTGTAAGCTTACCTTTAAAAATCGCTGATCTTCCAATTGCCCATTTCATCCCTGGCAAAGGATACTGGAAAAGCAATCATGTCGCCATCCGTCTCACTCATGAGGCTATACTCGGCCGTGTATTCATCCTGTGACATGAGGATCATCTCACCCATAGCATCAACCATCTCCTGAAAATAAGGTTGCAAATCCTGCAAAACTTTTGAATATTCCTCTTTGGCGATATCAGTAAAGCAATCAATAGCGGCATTTAAATCGTTCGCATCCAAAGCCGCCTTGAATGAATAAAAAACAGCCAGCGGTGAATTTCCGGACTGGTTGTTGTTAACACGCAATTTTAATACCCTGTTATTGCCCATGTCGGCTACAAAGATAATCTGATTGGGGTCGTTCGGGTCATACTTGCAGGCTACGGCACTCGGATTCGAAAAGCTCTGGTCTGATATTGCCTTGGCAAACGTCATTTCAGAACTGCTATTTCCGCCGCAACTATGTAACTGAAAAATTTGAATTGGCCATCCCCGGTGCCCGATTCGCCCACTATTCCGTCGCTATCAAACGTTGTATCCAGCACGCCGGCAGGAGTGTATCTGAGTATTCTGTTGCCGCCTGTATCGGCGATATATACATTCCCGTTGCCATCCAGACATAATGCCATGGGATTCGTAGCGTCAACAGTAAATGTCGCAGGCGACAGCGGACTGAGGTTTGCATCGTACATATAGACGGTATGCAATGATGAACTCAACACATATACGTTGCCACTGGCGGAATCTACGACAACATCGACAGGGTTAGTTAAAGTCGCAGAGGCAATCACATTCGAATCAACCGGCCAATTCATCCCTCTATCTTCGCCGCCAAGCCCGGTGGCTATGCAGGGGCTTGAACTTCCCAGATGCACATTGTCGTCAAGCGTTCCTGCGGTATTGTCGTTGCCGTCAGCATTGACAAATTGAGGATCGGCATCGATATTATGACCTCCGTCAACGCCCATACCGGTAGACCATCCTGCAATATCGCTGTAACTAATATAGGGATTGGAGGAATTGACATTCCGTATAGCGGGATCCGAGGGTGCCGTATTTGCCCACAGTATGCAGTTTATTACCGAGGTCTTGGCATTGTCGTTGTATATTCCGCCGCCGCTTGCAGTGGCAGAGTTTATGCTGAATGTCGCATTGAGAATACTTGCATCGGCATCCTTATTGTAGATTGCTCCGCCCGTCGAGGCCTGATTTCCACTGAAAATACAATTTGTGACATTAATCGTGCTGGATTCGTTATAGACCCCTCCGCCGCTGTCAGCCTGGTTGCCGAGGAATATGCTGTTTCTCAGGGTCGCATTTTTCTTTCCGGTACAAAACGCACCGCCGCCTTTGTTATTTCCAGCGGATCTTGCGTTGCCGTCAATAACTGT
>JAPLUS010000248.1 GCA_026397495.1 Candidatus Zixiibacteriota bacterium
AATTTCCAGATATTCTTTATTTCCAATACCGGCCAAACCCCTGAAAAAATCGGCACGGATATCGGTCGCTCGTTATATATCCCGCCGCCCAAGATTCATCCGGTGGGTGTCAAAGAGCCATTCTATTGGTTATTGAAAGCTATTGTAAGGAATCGGAAAATCTCCCATGTTCGAACCGTAGCCATGTATGTCGCGCTCATAAGTATTGTCTGGATAATAACATACTCAATATTTCCAATCTATCACTTTAAGTTTCTCCTGCACCGAACTTGGAATGTGGAAAATGATATAAGGCAGCAGCAGATGTATAAGGGAAGTATCAATAATATTACCGATGATGACCGGAAAAAAATATATAAAAGATATGAAAGCTATTCCAGGTCATGGGTAGTCGGGACCTTCTTCGAGGAATTCCAGAGCCCGGCTAACAATATCAGCAGAATCTATGGGACCTTGAATCTGTCATCGGCCGGTCAGGGTCTTGATAAAGTAATCAAATTGCTTGTTGGCATCATTCGTAATCCTTCCGCCTGGCCGGTTCTTAATCCTAAAACATCAGCCCTCGATAAGAGCGAGCAGTATAATCGAGTCGTTGAAGAAATCGGGGTTTTTCATCAACCGGGCGAGGAAAAATCCCCGCTCTATGCCCGGAGCGACCGTGTTTTGGCTTATGTAAATGCCTTTGAAAAAGCAATTGTGAATCCGGATGATTTGGCCGGATGGGACAATATTGTCAAGCTGGTTGAGCATGATCGAGCGGTCAGCGGCATGGAGCTCAACATCGCCGAGGGTGAGTTGATGACGGCGCTATCAGAGAGGAAAATCAAAAAAGCACAGGCGGCAACTGCTCAGCAAACGGTTGGTCAGCTGGGCGGTCAAATGCCGCAGGTAAATGGCAACGAAAATCCGGCTTTCCGACTGGATATGGCGGTAACCCTACTGACCCAGATCAAGGAAAATCTTGATCCGAATGTCAGCCGCGATACTTTCAATATGATAAGAAGCTATTTAGAAAGCGCCTCCCGCTGGAATACGCGACAAAACTTTTTCTGTAAAATAGAGAAACTTCCCGGGAATATGCATCTTCATTTCGCTATCGCCGAAAGGGGTAAGGAGCCGACGTGGCCGAAAGAAGAACAATATTATGAGGGACAGACTATACCGCTTAATTGGAAAATAGGCGATGTCATATATATTGCCGCGGATACCGGCAGCTATTGCAAGTGGGGTGTTAATCCCAGTGATAAGAAGGTTCTGACAGGTAAATATTCTCTCTTTGAGATGGAAGGCGATATAACTTTCGATGACCTGCGGAAAACCGTGAGTATTAGTTTTCAGCCGGCCCTCAAAGAACAGTTGCCGTTCCTGAAGTGAAATTTATTATATAGCAAGACGGAGGAGTATATAAGATGACGGGTAATATGTTAAGCAAATGGCTTAAAATTATGGCGCTCTTATCGCTGTGTCTTATTTTAGTGGCGCCGGTTGCCATAATGGCCAAAGTTCAGTTGCCGCAAGAGAAGGAAGTCAAAGTAAAATTCGATTCCAATATGAAAATATCTTCCGGTAATCTGACTCAGGGAATTCCTCTTTTAATTCATCTGGCCGAGTCAATCGAAATCGGCGGGATAGTTATTGTCGAGAAAGATGCCGTGGGAACCGCGATTGTATCCGAGATTGAAAAGGCCGGTCATGGGGGCAAACCCGGGAGAATTAAAGTTGAATTCACGGAGTTGGAAACCAAAGGCCGTTTTTTTTCACCCGAAGGGGATAAAATTAAATTAGGCGGAATAGTGGAAAATAAGGGGCATGGCAAAAAGATTCTTTCCTATTTGTTCATTGCCGGTTTATTTATCAAAGGTGGACAGGGGCAGATTAACGTTGATTCGGTCTACACCGCAACGATTAAAGAGCCGATTCTTCTGGATAAAAAGTAACCTTAGTTTCCCATCAAATACAAAACGGGTTGTCCTGACAGGCAACCCGTTTATTCATTAATAATATGTTAATACTTATTTGGGCCGGATTATTCCGAAGGTTACCATACCGCTGTCCGATTTAGCCCCGTAAACACCCCGTTTCCATCCTTGATTGGGATCCGGATGTATAAGAATCGTTGCCCCATCGGTATAGATATTGGTCCGGATGGTATCACCATTGAGCTTGACTACTGGACCCGCCCATATAGAATAAATTTGGGTTGCATCGCTATAGACACCATCGCAATACAAATATATTCTGGCCAAGGTTCCATTGCCTTCTTGATCAACGACAGCACTGCCCTCTTTAGATATTGTGAAATCAATATAGGTGCTATGATAATCAGAAGAATAGAGCGGATTCCCCCCCAAAGCGCTTGAGGCAACTATGCTATCGACTTGACAGTAGTAACCATAATTATCGTAAAGCGTAAAATTGAACTCCCTTACACTGTCTAAATTATAGACCTTTAAATCCATGGTGAAAGTCGAATCCTGAGGCAGCTGTATCTCTCTATATCGGGGGGAAAGTCTTATCAAGGGCGCCACTGGTGCAGTAGTGTCCGGATGCATAAGAATTGTTGCCCCATCGGTATAATAGATATTAGTTCCGATCGTATCACCATTGAGTTTGACTATTGGATATGCCAATATAGAATAAGTTTGCGTAGTTAAGCTATAGACAGTATCACAATGTAAATATATTCTGGCCAATGTTCCATTCCCTTGTTGGTCAACGACAGCACTGCCCTCTCTAGATATCGTGAAATCAATACTATGACTGCCATTATAAGTATAGAGCAGATTTCCCCCCAAAGCGCTTGAGGCAACTATGCTATCGGTTCGACAGTAGTCACCATAATTATTATCGTCAAGTGTAAAATTGAACTCCCTGACACTGTCTATATTATAGGCCTTTATATCCATAATGAAAGTCGAATCCCAAGGCAGCTGTACCTCCCTGTATCGGGGGGAAAGTTTTATCAGGGGCGCTACCGGATAAAGACTGATGGAAACAATCGTCGGGACGTTGGGGGCAATATCAACCGTGGTCTCGCCTCTATAGATGGGAATTGTATTAGCGACATTCTCACGGATAATGGTCATTGCTTCCAGCAGGAAGGTTCTGTTCAGTCCAGATGGCACCGTAACTTCGCCGGTAAGGGAACTATCGGTAAGAACCAGAGTATCCACAATCGGTGTTTCTATGCCGGGGCCGGTTATGGTCAACAGAGTGTAATCTATATCAGCCGCTCCTGCAAGAGAAGTCGTTTTCAGACTGATAGTTACTTTCTGCGGTTCTCCTTGCGTATTCACAATCTTCTCCGCACAATTAGAAAAGAAGAATAGCACTGATGCTATGGTAAGGCAGGGGAGAAGAGATTTCCTGAAATAGTTTTTCATATCAATTTCCCCTTTCAAAAGTAGGCGGTTAGATTTGTGGTTATCTGGTAGCCGCTTAATTCAATATGGCCGGCATCAGCGTCTCCTGAGAGGAATTTTAATCCGAATCCGAAATCAGCCTTCTTGCCGATTTTCCGGCCAAGGTTACCGCCGATGCCGAAAATATTTGATTCTCCAAACCCTTCTTCATTGGCGGCAATAGATCGCCATTCGGCTGACGGGGCAACATACCAGTCTTTAGTGAAGTACCATGATATTTTTCCGGCTGCGGAAAATTCATTCCCATAGATTTTCAGCTGCTCTAAGATTGATTCGTCCGTTCTGTATTGTGTATTACGTCCCCGAATGAGATAGCGCATATTCAGAGCAATATTATAGACCTGATTGTCGAATAGCCCGCCGAATCTTATATCGAATTGGGAACTCTGTTTGAATATATCATGGTTGTCCATTTCATCTTTGGCGTAGGACGTGTAAATAATATCGCTGTTGTAGGTCATAGCGCCTGTCCGGAGATCAGCTCCGATATTGATACTGAAATAATTGCCCGGTTTGTACTTACTGGCTTCGTTATAGGGCTTATAGGAACCGCAGTATTGGTAGGCCAGTCCGGCGCCGCAGCGAATGGATCCGAGCATAGTGGCGCCGCCTAACAGAAGATTATAGCCGAATCCCTCGCCAAATCTGCTCATCGGGAAGCCCAAATAATCGCGCGCCAAATACTCCGCTACCAGCCATTCTTTGTTAAGATTAAGCTCTGTCTTGCCGGTCGGCAGATTAATCCCGCCGCTCACCAGAAAAACATCGCTTAAGAAAGAATGGCTAACTTGAAACTGAAGATTACTGGCACCGGAAAGGCTAAACTCCTTATCGGGAATATTCAGTTTGTTGGAGGAATTAGCCATATAGAAACTGGCTTCGAAATTTTCTCCCAGCGGAATAAAGCCGCCCATGGGAACCATTAATTGATGAATTTTGGTCGTCTGGTTATCTCTTTTTAGATTCCAGTGACTATATATCATCTGTAGATTGCCGGATGGTTTGGCGCCATAAAGGATTTGACCGAAGGCGGGAGCGGAAAATATTAAGAGGCTGAATA
Source organism: Candidatus Zixiibacteriota bacterium (assembly GCA_026397495.1). Lineage (GTDB taxonomy): Bacteria > Zixibacteria > MSB-5A5 > GN15 > PGXB01 > JAPLUS01. The sequence goes on from JAPLUS010000248.1 coordinate 4,483, forward strand.
TAATCAGCGCTGTTTTGTAATTGCTTCTAATTTCCATCGAGATCCCCCTTTATGATAACCGGGCCGGTGCTTCCTATCACCGGTTGCGCCAGAACTGTTCCGGGATGTGATAGGTCGGGTATTACCCCGGCATTGTTGACCACGTCTGACAGCTTTTGATCAAGACCGGTGGCCGTCTGTTCCTTGGCCGTTTCAGTTTCAACGGAGGATTCAAATCGTTCGAAATTGGAGGCTTCGCCTTTCACCCCGGCCGAAGCGGATAATTCTCTGGATTGAGTGGCCGCTTCCTTGAAAGTTTTATCCGTCTGCGCCGCTTGATGGAACGCCTGTCGAGCTTCTTGATCCAATCCCCGATTTTTGTAATCAAGTCCGCGGCAGTAAGCCATAAAAGCCAGATAGGATTCAGTCGGTATTTTTTGAATAGCATCTCTTTCTTCGGGGGAAAGAGTGATACCCATATCATCGATAATTTTGAAAACAAACGCCTTCTGTATTTTGAAGAACCCGTTCACTTCTCCTTCGGTCGGTGTGGTCTGCCTGGTTGAAGCATCAACCGTATTGACAATGATGCCATCAAGGCGCAATCCGTTATCTCCGATACTTAAGAGGGTTCCGGTTATCACGTTGTGGCTTCCCAACATTCGCCCCAATTTGGGAGCATAGGTTGGATCGGCATAAACAGATGAACTCAATCTTAATTCGTTTTGTATAGCGTCAATTTTAAGACGATCAACAACCCGGAGCATTTTTACTTTAGTCAAGTCCATTGATGTAAATTCCGCCAGGCCGCCGGCAATTGGCGCCATATCAGGCGGCAGATGCGAGCCGTCAAAATTGACGACCGCAATAGTGTTGGGGGGAAGTGATTCGGCCTTCACTTTAGCTTCGTTCTCAATCGCCAGAACAGCTTCCTTTTTAATCCTTCCGGAAATTAGGCGGTCAAGATGAGCTCTTATTAAGGATTTTGTCTTTCCCTTGGGCTGCAGATTTAAGGCCGCCGTGTAGGCGTCAATGGCC
>JAPLUS010000217.1 GCA_026397495.1 Candidatus Zixiibacteriota bacterium
TGAGGATATGACGGTAATATGGCGGGGGCCACTTTTGCATAAAGCCATTAATCAGTTTCTTACCGATGTCCTCTGGGACAAAAATGATTTTCTTCTGATTGATCTTCCCCCGGGAACCGGCGATGTTACCCTGACAATTGCACAGTCCCTCCCAATGGCCGAGCTGCTCATAGTGACAACCCCTCAGCCGATAGCCTCACACACTGCCGGACGAGTTGCCAGATTGGCAGAACGCACACATTTAAGGGTGCTGGGTGTTATAGAAAATATGGCTTATTATGAAGCAAATGGTATACGCGAGTACATCTTTGGCAAGGGAGGGGGCCGAGAGCTATCAAAGGTCCTGGGTGTGCCATTTATGGGAGAGATACCAATCAAGACCGAAATTCGTGAAGGAGCTGATAATGGTTTGCCGGTGGTTCTCTCCGACTCGCCTGCCGCCTGCCGGTCGAGCAGGGACGGGCAGGATCGAGCAGGAAAAACGCAAATTGCAGACTACTATCTGCAGATTGCTGATACTATCATTGCCGACTCGCCTGCCGCTCGAGCAGGGAGTATTTGAGTTGTATCTATTGGTATAGTGCACTTTAGAAAATTTAAGAATTTTTTAGGGACGACTGGATTTCAATCAAAGAATCATGATGTTAAATTTATGGTCCATAATTGTCCACCCCCTAAGGGGTTCCGAATTGTCGTATAATTTGAGATTACCATCTTGACGTCAGGGGAATTTCCCCTATAATATTCACACGCGATGATTAACTCGCGTGTGTTAATAACGTGTGGGTAACTGTTTTTGGGTGGAAATATCATCCCTTATGCTACAATAGATTATCGTTCTCACGGTAGCCATGGCCTGTGAATTATTTTGTTGATAATCTGTAGATTAATTCAAGTCAACCAAAAAGACAATATTAGCCTAGCCGCTTTTAAGTAAGAGCGGATGAGTCTTGGGGATAGTGTGGAGAGAGAGTAATGCCGTCTGCATTAAAAAGTAACAACAGCAAGTTATGGGAAGATTGTCTCCGATATGTGTCTTTACGTATTAAAAAGTCATCTTTCCACACTTGGTTTAAGCATTCGCTGGGGGTTCTGGACGAAAATGATAAGCTAACCATTATGGTTCCCAACCGGTTTGTTGCCGACTGGTTGGCGGATCGGTACTCCGAGCTGATAGACGAAGCTGTTCGAGAGGTAAATGGTTCCGCTGTAGATTTTTTCTTCGAAATAAAAGAAGAGAGCGATGATGACGGCCAAACAAAAATAGAGTTCTTAAAAAAGCCGGCCGAGAACCCCTCAAATAGCAACCGGGATAATTTTTTAAATGAGAGATATCGTTTTGAGAATTTTGTGGTGGGGGGATTCAATCAGTTTGCTCATGCGGCGGCCATGGCGGTGGCCGAGGCGCCAGGCAAAACAAACTACAATCCACTTTTTATTTACGGCGGCACCGGCCTCGGGAAAACCCATTTGGCCCAAGCCATTGGCCATTTTATCTATGAAAACTACCCACAGAAAAAGGTGATGTATGCTACTTCAGAGAGATTTACATCTGATTTCATCACCTCCATTTCCAACGGCACGATCGCTAATTTTACTTCGCAATATCGGACCGCCGATGTCCTGTTAATTGACGACATCCAGTTTTTTTCAGGAAAGGAATCAACCCAGGAGCAATTTTTCCATACCTTCAACGATCTTCATCAGTCCCGGAAGCAAATTGTTCTTACCTCCGATCGACACCCAAGAGAGACAAGGGGGTTGGAGGAGCGTCTTCTTTCGCGATTTGCCTCCGGTCTGGTGGCTGACCTCCAACCACCCGATTTGGAAACCAGGGTAGCCATATTGAGACGCCGGACTGAACGTGAGGGCACAACACTTCCAGAGGACGTCCTCTATTTTATTGCTAATAATGTAACCTCCAATATAAGAGAGCTGGAGGGATGTTTTACTCGACTTCTGGCTTACTCATCTCTTGAAAAATCCTCAATTGATCTTGATTTTGCTACTCGTATCCTGGGAAAAGAGATCATCAATCCCAGGCGGGAAATCACGATACAGAAGATACAGAAGATAACGGCGGAATTCTTTAAAATTGAGCTTTCCATGATGACCGCCAAGAAAAAAACCTCCGAGGTGGCTATTGCCCGTCAGGCGGCGATGTACTTGGCCCGCAAATATACCGCTTGTTCATTGAAAAGTATCGGCGATGCCTTTGGCGGCCGGGACCATTCCACGGTAATTCACGCCTGCGATTTAATAGATAGTAGAATTCGCTCTGATTTTGAGTTTGGCGAAAAAATTAAAAATCTTTCCGCACTTCTTAATTGATGGTGTTTATTAATGAGATGTGTAGGGTTTTGTTGAAAATATGTTATCCGGATTATTATGTGGACTACCGGCAATCTTCAAAACAGTTGTTGACATCTTATCCGCAGAAAGATTATTCTTTAATTTGAAGTCAATTCCTTATGCTTAAAGGAAATAGTTATAAAAAAACAGGGGAACTACGAAGTGTTGACATTTCAACAGCCCTTATTACTAATTCTTTATATATATAAGGTAAAATAATATTAGTAAGTTGTGGAAAATAACTTTGGAGGAAAGAGGGGATGAAATTTAATCTTTCTAAATCCAGGCTCAGTGGATATCTACAATCGGTTTTACAGGTTGTTCCAACTAAGTCGACATTACCGATTTTATCCAATATTCTTTTTGAGGCCCTAGAGAATAAACTTAAAATATCAGCAACCGATCTTGATGTTTCGATAACAGCCACTTTTGATTGTGCGGTAACTAAAAAAGGTACCGCCGTTTTGCCCTGTCGAATCCTGTCTGATATTATTAAGGAACTGCCGGAATCAGAGATATCGTTTGAGGGATCTCCCACCCGAGTTGAAATTAAAGTGCCCAATGGCACATATAAACTTGCTTGTGCCTCGCCCGAAGATTTCCCCAAACTCCCCCTTGTTAACATTAAGAAACAAATAAGTATAGATGGGGCAGATTTGGTTATGATGATAAAAAAGACGACCTTTGCCTGCTCGGCAGACGAAACCCGTCCAGCGCTTAATGGTGTTTTTTGGTCAACCAAAGGTGATATTATGAATATGGTTGCCACCGACGGTCACCGCCTGGCCAAAGTTTCAATCGAGAATAAAAAACTCAAGGGAATGTCGGAAGATATTATTATCCCCCCTAAGGTTTTGAATATAATCCCCAAATTTGTAAATGAATCTGATGGTGAGGTGGGTATCATTTTTGGGGAAAATAACATCATTTTCAATCTTGGGGATATTATTTTAACCTCGCGTCTAATAGAGGGACCATATCCTAATTACGAGCAGGTAATCCCGGCGGAGAATGACAAAAAGATGGTTATTTCTAAGGCGGAATTGGCGGGTGCCGTCCGGCGGGTTGCTATTCTTTCCAATGCTCTGACCCACCAGGTAAAATTCACTGTCAAAAATAATTCCCTGATGGTTTCCACCACCAATGCTGATGTTGGTGGAGAAGCAAGAGAAACCCTTTCCTGTGATTTCTCGGGCGAGGCCATAGAGATGGGTTATAACGCCAATTATATTATGGATATCCTTTCCAAAATAGATGGTGAGGAGATAAATTTTGAACTTTCTAATCCAGTTTCAGCCGGGGTAGTCTATTCAACGGCCGTACCTAAAGAAAACTTTCTCTGTCTAATTATGCCTCTGAGATTGGCAGATTAGAATAAAGTCAATATATCATCAGCCTTGTGATGGCTGTATAATACGGCCGATTATGCTCAAATTGTCCCCCGGGCGCTTAATTTGATGTTGATTAAATCCCTCAAGATTGTTTCTTTTCGCAATTTCAAATCGGCCATGTTGGATTTTGCCGAAGGGATCAATATTTTCTATGGCAAAAATGGGGACGGCAAATCCAATCTTCTTGAAGCAATCTTTGTCTTGCTTTTGGGGCGTTCCCCTCGGGGGGCAAATGATGCCGTGATGGTCAAAGAAAATGCCGGAATTTATCGTCTGGAGGGGCAGGTGGAGATTGATGGTCATCCCCATATTATTGCCGTCGCCTATCAAATTGGGGGAAGAAAGAGAATAACAATTGATAAGACCTCAGCGAAAATATCCGATCTCTTTGAGAAAAATACAGCCGTTTCGGCATTACCGGCCGATATTGAGATTTTGGATGGCCCACCGGCCAAAAGAAGGGAATTTATTAATATCTATTTGGCGCAAGCGTCACAAAGATATTTGGCTAATTTATCTGATTATTATAAGGTCCTTGCGCAAAAGAATGCCCATTTAAAGAGCGCCAATGAGCAAGAGACACCCTATGATGAGCTTCTTGTGAAACATGGCGTGTTTGTCATGAGGGAGAGGAAAAACTTTCTTGGAGCGATTGGCGTCATCGCCGCCGAGCATTATCGGAAGATATCCGCGGGTCAAGAGCTGACCATCGCTTATAGCCCATCGGTTCATATTGGCGACGAACAAATAGATCAAACTCATATTGAAAAGAATTTTCGCGAAAAATTATTTCGGTATAGGGAAAGAGAGAAAATTTTAAAAACAGCCCTCGTCGGACCGCATCGGGATGAAGTTAATTTTGAAATAGGCGGTTTTGCGGCGCGGACACATGGTTCTCGGGGAGAGCTTCGGACGGCGGCTATTTCCTTGAAGCTGGCTGTTTTTGAATATCTCAAACAGGTCCGTAAGGTAGCGCCAATTCTTCTGTTAGATGAGTTATTCGGAGAGTTGGATACTAACCGTAGGGATAAACTAATAGAGTCTTTCGGCGAATTTGGCCAGCTCTTTTTGACGACCGCCTCAGATGTCCCGGAAAATCTCTCGAAGAAGGGGCGACATTATAGGATTGAAAAGGGGATTGTAAATGCCGAATAAAACCTATAATTCCAATTTATATGTCGCAACTGAGAATAAAATCTCTCAATAAAAACTTTTCCGGCAGGAAGGTTCTGGAGGATATATCCATAGAAACTTCTGATGGCGAACTGGTGGTGATATTGGGGCCATCGGGATGTGGCAAATCGACATTACTTCGCCTGATTTCCGGATTGGATGCACCGGAGAGCGGTGAAATCTATATTGGCGACCGGCGCGTGGATATTCTCCCTCCCCAAAAACGAAATGTCGCTCTGGTCTTTCAAAATTATGCTCTCTATCCGCACATGACGGTGGCGCAGAACCTGGCTTTTCCATTAAAGATCGCTCGCGTCAAAAAAGAGGAAATCAACAGACGGGTGGAGACGACAGCACAATTAATTGGCTTGGCCGATCGGATGAAGACTTACCCATCAGAACTCTCCGGCGGACAGCGTCAAAGGGTGGCACTGGGGCGGGCCATTATCCGCCAGCCGGATATATATCTGCTGGACGAACCGCTTTCTAATCTCGATGCCGATCTGCGTGCCCGAATGCGTCACGATCTGGTGGAGCTTCAAAGAAAACTGGGAACGACTACCATTTATGTGACTCATGACCAAACTGAGGCGTTGACTATGGCCGACAGGTTGATTGTGATGGAGTCGGGAAAAATCCGGCAAACGGGAACACCAGAGGAAATCTATAGCCAACCAGCCGATATATTTGTGGCATCGTTTCTCGGCCTACCCAAGATAAATCTAATTGATGGAGATATTGGCAATAATTTAATCCAGCCATTCGATATTCCGGCCTCTCGCCTGCCCCAAAATTATAATGTGAGTAAAGTAGTTATCGGCCTTCGCCCGGAGGATATCGTTTTTTTGCCGGAAGGGAAATACTCGGGAATTGTCAAGGGGGTAGAATATATGGGCGATCGGGCGATCGTCTTAATAGAATTTGGTCATTATACGCTTATCGCTGTGGCCGCCCCGGAAAGAGTGAAAGAGAAGGAGAGAATTCTTTTCAATATCCGTCAGGACGGGCTGCATCTTTTCGATAGAATAAGTTCAGTAAGACTCAAGCAGGACACCATGGCTCCATCTTAATGGCGGAGGCCTTTGTTGCCGCTACTTTACTCGCTTGGAGAAGCGGAGCCAGGCCGAAGTGAAAATAGCCATTCCGAAGGCCATCATTGCCAATGCTTCGGGATAAAGATCGTTCAGGGTCGCCCCTTTCATCATAATGGCCCTGACAATTTTCATAAAATAGCGGAGAGGATTAAGATAGGTCAAATATTGTATACTCTGTGGCATGTTGGCGATAGGGGCAAATAATCCGGAGGTCATGATGGCAAAAATGGAGAAGAACCAAGTGAGAAACATCGCCTGCTGCTGTGTTTTGGAGATGGTGGAAACAAACATCCCCATGCCCAAAGTGGTGAAGAGAAAAATAAATGTAAGAACATAGAGTAGTAGCCATGAGCCGACAAAGGGAACATGAAACCAGAGAACACCAAAGGCCAAAGCCGCCGACATCTCTACGAAACCGAGAATGGCAAAGGGAATAGTCTTGCCCAAGATTAGAGCCGGGGTTGAAATGGGGGTAACCATAAGTTGCTCGAGTGTCCCGACCTCGCGCTCGCGCACAATGGCCATTGATGTCAATACCATAGTTATCATAGTCAGCAGGAGGGTTACAATTCCAGGTACCATATAATCGACAGATTCCCCTTCGGGATTGTATAGACGCTTCTGCCGCATCATTATTGATTGGGAGAGCCCGCTTATTTTTAGATTGTATTGACCGGTGATAAAATTGATATATCCCAGAGCAATGGCCGCCGAGTTGGCGTTGGCGCCATCAACCATAAAACCGATTTTTACAGGTTGCCCCGCCCGTAGTTTCGCCGAAAAGCCCCCGGGGATAATTAGGGTGGCATTGTACTTATTTTCCCGAAATCCCTTATCGGCCTCGAGCAGGGAGATATTCGACGAGCCGGTAATAAAATAGCCTCCGGCCGAAAGAGAACGGACATATTCGCGCGACAAACCGCTTCTATCATAGTCATAGACGGAGGTATATATCTTTTTGACATCGGTGGTAATGGCGTAGCCCAACACTAAAAGCTGAATAAAGGGCATGACAAATATTATTCGCAGCATGTTGGGGTCGCGCATAACCTGAGACAGCTCCTTTTTTGCTATGGCCTTAATGATGCGGTACATAGTCTAACCGATCTTAAGATTAAATTTCTTGACGGCTATGGCCAAAAGAATATTAGTCAGGATTATTAGGAATAATGCCTCTACCCAGAGGACGCCCAGTCCGGACCCTTTGAGCATTATGCCGCGGATTATCAGGAGAAAATATCGCGCCGGGATAAGATAGGTTATATACTGTAGAAGGGCGGGCATATTTTTAATCTCAAATATAAATCCCGACAGCATTACCGATGGCAGTACCGTAACCAGCATCGCGGTCATCATCGCCAGCTGCTGGGTTTTAACCAGAGCGGAGATTAATATGCCGATGGAAAGGGCGGCGATGATATAGATGACACTAAAAACAAGTAAGAGGAGGATTGAGCCAATAAAGGGAACCCCAAAATGGAAGACCGCAAAAATTAACACCAAAATGGCATCGAGTAGGGCCAAGCCGATATAGGGTATAACCTTACCGACGATAATCTGGCGAGAGGTAACCGGCGAGGTAAGAAGCTGCTCCATTGTACCGGTTTCTTTTTCGCGGGCGATAGTGGCCGAGGTCAGGAGTGCGGAAATCATCATTAGTATGATGGCGATCAAACCAGGGACGAAGAAATGAGACGATTTCATATCGGGGTTGTATAGCACCTGGGGAGATATAATAACTCCGGGCATTTGTACTTCAGGGGGAAGCTGGTCCATAATAAATTGCTGCAAGACCATTGCGGAATAACTGCTGGTGGCGGCCGCCAGGTTGGCATCAGCGCCATCTACCGTAAGTCCCAGTTCATATTTGCTGCCGGTGATCAATGCTTTGCCTAATCCCGATGGAATAACCAGGATAACATTGGCGTCACCCCTTTTCAATATTTTCTCAGGATCAGCAAGATTAACCGGTGATGTTGGTTTGATAAAATATCCGGAGTTATAAAATCGGCCGATTAATTCTCGCGATGGGGCACTTTTTTCAAAATCCAGGACGGCCAACTTGATATTTTTAATATCCAGATTGATAGCATAACCATAGAGAAAAGTCATCAACAATGGCATCAATATGGCAATCGTCAAGGAACGCGGGTCGCGCAGTATATGACGGATTTCTTTGATAGCGATGTATTTAATATTGGGCATCAACAGTTTCCCGTGAAATAAGACTAATAAATGTTTCCTGTAAATTGGGCCGATTATGCTTTTTAATCAGCTCCTGAGGATTTCCCATTTCTATTATTTTGCCGCGGTGCATAATCGAGATTCTGTGGCAGAGCTCCGCCTCATCCATATAATGGGTGGTAACAAAGAGGGTAGATCCCTCGTCGGCCAGACGATACAAAACCTCCCAAAAACGTCTCCGGAAAACGGGATCAACGCCGCCGGTAGGTTCATCAAGAAATAATATTTGGGGCTTATGGAGCAGTGCGGCCGCCAGAGACAGACGCTGGCGCCATCCGGTCGGGAGAGATTCCGCCAGACGGTCGACAAATTCGGATAGATCAAGGGCATCGGCAAGCTCGACAATCCGGGAGTTCAACTGGCCATTGGGGATTTGATAGACGGAACCATAGAATTGGAGATTTTCTCGGCCGGTGAGGTCGCGATATAAGGAAAACTTCTGTGACATATACCCGATGCTTCTTTTAATCCTCTCACTTTCTTTAAAAATATCATATCCATTTACCATTCCCTTGCCTGAAGTGGGTAAAAGCAATCCGCAGAGCATTCGAATGGCGGTTGTTTTACCGGCGCCGTTGGCGCCCAAAAAACCAAAAATTTCCCCTCTTTCAATAGTCAGGCAAATTTCATCAACCGCCATAAAGTTGCCGAACCGCTTGGTCAATTTGTCGAGGGTAACAGCATATTCCATAAATTTTCAGCCCATTAATTGAATGAAAGCATCTTCCAATTCGGGGGATATTGATTCCACGAGTTCCGGAGTAATCCCGATGGCCCCAAGTTGCTCGTAGAAACTTTCAATGGAGCGATCGACCGCGGTGTAAATATGAATCGATGAGCCAAAACGCCGAGAGGTAATCCCATCAATTTTGTATAACTGCTGCATACAGGCATAGGTTGGGCTGACCTTAATCTGATAGGCCCGGCCATCGAATTTCCGGGCCAGCTCCGACGGTGTTCCTTCGGCCAGCATTCTCCCCTCAAAGATAAATATAGCGCGGTCAGTCGTAGCCACTTCGTCCATATAGGGGGTGGAGATAACGATAGCCGAGCCACTTTTCCGTAAATCCAATAAAATATCCCAAAATTGACGGCGGGATAAGGGATCAACTCCGGTAGTAGGTTCGTCCAGCACAAGAATCTCAGGGTCATGCACCAAAGCACAGCTTAAAGCCAGCTTTTGTTTCATCCCTCCCGATAAAGCTCCGGCGCGGCGGTTATGGAACGGTCCCAGTCCGGAAAATGCATATAGCCGTTTCTTCTTGCCTTCGAACTGCTTCTTGGTCAAACCAAATAGCCCCGCATAAAATGACAGATTTTCTTCGACCGATAAGTCGGAATATAAAGAGAAAGATTGCGGCATATAGCCGAGAAGCGGTTTTATTTTCTCGCAATGCTCGGCGATGTTATATCCCCCCACGATTATTTCGCCGTTATCATAGGTAATCAATCCGCATATCGCCCTGAAAAGAGTGGTTTTTCCAGCACCATCGGGCCCAACCAGAGCTACTATTTCCCCCTTGGCGACGGTCATGCTAAAAGCGCTTACCGCTCGAAGTAAACCGTAGCTTTTGGATAAATTACTGACCTTGACTGAAATCATTGGATTTTGGCCGATACCGGCATTCCAATTTTTAGGCTATTATCAGGATTGGGAATGGTGATTTTAACAGCGTAAACAAGATCGGCCCGGGATTCTTTGGTCTGCACATTTTTGGGAGTGAATTCCGCCACATCTGATATCCAGCTGACCATGCCGGAGAATGGCTCTTTTCGGCCATCTTCGGGATCAACTATGGCGGCGCTGCCGAGTTTGATTTTGATTAGATCCGAAGAAGGCAGGTATACTTTAACCCAAATGGTATCAAGACGAGCAACCTGGATCAATGGCTTTCCAATACCGATTAATTCACCAACCTCGACATATTTATTGACAACGGTACCGGAGACCGGCGACAGCGGAAAGCAATTGCGGTATTGCCTTTTCAGCAAGTCGCTTTGGGCAATAATCCTATCCATCTCCGCTTGTGTTGCGTTATATGCCGCCAGCGTCTGTTTTTTGAAGAGGATGGTCTGATTATAGGCCGTTTCGGTCTGGTCATATTGTTGTCGGTTGATGCAACCGGTTTTGATTAGTTCGGAAACACGTTCATATTCCTTTATGGCCAATTCCAGATTGAACTCGGCCTGCTCGATAGCGAGGGAAGCTGTTTGTCGTCTGGTTTCAGCGGTTCGCTTAAGAGCCTCAACCTCCCTAAGGTTGAGTATAATAGTTGTGGTGTCAATTATCCCAATGGTATCATTGATCTCTATTTGATCTCCCTCATTAAAGCTCAACCATTTCAACTGCCCGGCCGCCTCCGATGAGATTATAACTTCCGTGGCTTCAATTAGCCCCGAACCCCCGGGAGAGATATTTCGGCCTCCACAGGAAACCAAGAGTAAAATGAAAATCGCAAAATATCTGCCGATGAAAGATTTCATATTATAGTCCTCCAAAGATTTTAGGCGAACCTATGGTGTAGAGGTAATCCGTTTCGGAAATAAAGTAATTTATTATTGATGTCTGATGGGTCTGTTCAGTGGCCGTCAGATCGGCCTCTAATTCCAATAGGCGGTTGACGCTTAAATGTCCAACCTTTTGCCTTTCTTTAGCCAAACGAAACTGATGATTAGCAATATCAAGTTGATTGCCGGATATTGTGAAAACTTGATAGGCATATTTTAAATTTTCGAGCGCCACGGTCGCTTGAAGAGCCAGTGATTCCGCCAGCTTGCTTTTGGTCATCTGCGCTGAAAAGAGTGACTGTCTGGCAGAAAGAGAGTTGCTCTTGACTTTGCCGCCAAGATTGAATTCCCAATTCAGGGACAGCCCTATCTTATAATAGTCATCCCAGGTCTTATTGAACTGATCCCGATTTGGTTTTCCGTTCGAATATCCGACGTAACCGATTAGGGTGGGGAAATAGTCGGATTTATTTAAGCCGATCAGAGTGGTGGCGGTGCGGATACGGCTATCAAGAACTTTCAACTCCGGACGGCCAAAAGCAGCGGGATCAATATTGCCGCCAGTGGAATCGGGCGGCCCCGGTATCGGAATATTTTCTATGGGGATGATTGTATCAAGGGGAGAGAGACCAACCAGCTGAGCCAATGAATAATGCGAAATATTTTTGACCGTTTGATTTTGAGCCAATGACCGGAGCCCTTTTTGGTATATCAACTCGGCCTCGAGTAAATCCACGGAGTCAGCCAAACCGTTACGGTAAAGACTTTGGACATCCTGGGAGATTATGTTGATTCGTGACAACGATGTTTCGGCCACACCAAGCAGGGACCGGGACAGAAGCAGATTAAGATAAGCCTTACGCAAAAGGTAGGCATTGTTCAGCTTTTCTACCTCCACCCCTAAGGATTTGGTGCTGATATTTTCCCTCTGGATACGGATTTGATTAGTGATTTTCCCACCGGCATAGAGAGGAAGAGACAGACGGAAATCGGATTGGTAATTATTATGAGAACCAAGCTCCGTCTTTTTGAGGCCTAATTGGGCCGACGGCAATTTGCTTGCATAAAAAGAGGAAGCATTTAGAGAAAAAAGCGGAAAGCGTAAGGCCGTTGCTGTCCGGTAGTCATAGACCGCCCCCAGAGAATCAAAACGGGAGGCCTTGACGCCGTATGCGTGCTCCTGTGACATTTGTATGGCTCCGGCCAGAGAGAGCCTGAACTCGGCGGCCGCAACGAAATGTTGTCCGGTCAATGCTAAAAGAAAAAATAGTATGATAGACCTGAATCTATTTGGCTTTAAGACCATGCAGGAAAAGGTTAACCACCTCTTTCTGACGTTTCTCCTTGAATTTTCCTTCATCCTTTATCTCCCAAATTGAATTCATAATGGGGGCCATCATTAAATACGCCAAGTTCATACCTACAAAAGAGATAATAGCATGGGTGCTATCAAGATTTCGAAATTCACCCTTTTCCCTGCCTCGGTCGATCATTTCCTTGATTTTCCAGTTTAATCCCCTGACTGATATTATGCGAGTTATGGGAGCCTTTATGCGATCTCCCCCGGAAGCTAATTCGCGCAAGAGGATAGGTATAAAATTTTGCCGCTCCTGAAACATTTTATGGAAGAAAGCCGCCATCCTTTGCAGGAAAATTTCAAGGTCCCCGATTTGAGTAAAATGGTCGTCAATGACCGCCCGATAGAGATTGTCTTTGGAATGGAAATGATAATAGATCATAGCCTTGTTGATTTGAGCACGGGCGGCGATCCGGTCAACCCGGGCGCCCTCAAGGCCGTGGATGGCAAACTCCTCGCGCGCAGCCATGAGAAGTTTAGTGGCACTGCCGTTTTGAGCTGGTTTTTTCATAAAGTATTATATAACCATTTAGTTTAACTAAATAGTTATATAATATTTCGTCAAAGTCAACAGATTTTTTCAAATTTTTGTGGGGTTTTTAAATAAAAAAAGGCGGGCGTTTCCACCCGCCTTAGGCACCGGATAGGCCAATGGGATATTATTTCCCCGGTTCCTCAGCTTGTGCGAATTCGATCTGGTAGGTAATCCAGATAGGAACCGGCTTGCCGCCCTGCGAAGCCGGAACATATTCGCATTTTTTAGCTGCTTCCAGCGCCGCCCTCTCAAAACCGCAATTTTTTCGAGAGCACTTAATTACTTTGGCTTCAATAACTTTCCCGTTTTCGTCCACGAGAGCCTTAATCCAAACCGCTCCTTCAATCTTATTGGCTTTGGCAGAATCAGGATAGACCGGAGTTGCCTCCGTTTTCATCTTGGCGGGTGACTCACAAATAACAAAATCATCTTCACTGGGGAGCTTTTTATCCTTGCTTTCAGCGGCAGAGGTTAGGAATAATAAGAACAATAACAGGAGAGCGGAAACGACAAGTAATTTTATGCGCATATGACCTCCCGTTAGTTGAGGTTGATTGACTCAATCTTTAGGGATGTCGTTCGCGGGGAAGACCTATTACTAATATCTGTAAGAGAGCCTCTTTGTCAAGCCCAATCTTTAATTATTTGCAAAGGGATTTTATAACGACTTGAAAAGGGGCGAAAAATATCTTATAATTCGATATAACCGTTAGGCAAATAGAAAATGGATTGGAATAAAAGGAAAAGATTCACAGCCGGTCTTTCGGTAGTCTCCAATACGGTATTGGTTTTGGGGAAATTCATTGTCGGATTTGCGATTGGCTCGGTCTCTGTAATCAGCGAGGCGGTACATTCATCCGTCGATTTGATGGCCGCAATAGTGGCCTTTATCGCCGTCGGGGAATCAAGCAAACCGCCCGATAAGAAACACCCCTTTGGTCATGGGAAAGCGGAGGGAATCTCCGGGGCCTTTGAGGGATTGCTTATTTTCCTGGCTATTATCATTATTGTTATTGAGTCTGTAAAAAGGATTATCTCTGGCGGGGAAATACACCGGGTCGATTGGGGATTGGCAGTGATGGCCGTTTCGGCCATAATGAATGCCATTGTTTCCCGCCAACTTTTCAAAGTTTCCAAGAAGACCGATTCTCTCGCCTTGGAAGCCGATGCCTTGCATCTTTCTACCGACGTGCTCACTTCAGCGGGGGGTTTTTGTCGGTTTGCTTCTAATAAAATTTACCGGAATCGGTTGGCTTGACCCGCTTATTGCTTTGGGGGTGGCCGTCGTTATCGGACATGCCGCTTATGGTATAGTTAAGCGGTCTATCAAAGATTTGATGGACGAGGAGCTCTCGGAGAAAGATGCGACCATTGTTGAAAAGGTCCTGCAGGAGCATCATCCCTATTTTGTCGGGTTCCATAATTTGCGTTCGCGCAAATCCGGCAACCAGCGGGAAATAGATTTACATCTCGTCCAGTGCCGGCATGTCAATCTTCAGGATGCGCATTTGGTCTGTGATCATTTAGAGCAAGAGTTAAGGGCAAAAATCCCTACGGTAAATATTACCATTCATGTCGAACCTTGCGAGGACGACTGTATCAATAGCAAAGATAAATGTAAGGTCGATATAGGCAAGTTGGCCTCTCACATTTCTGATGATCCGTCTTTTACCGGTAAAGAAAAATATAGTAAGTTTGGGGTCCCCCCGTTGGGCTGCCCCCATCAGGCCTTAATTAATTTGCGATAACGATTGCGACGATTCTCGAAAGGTTTGCCCCCCATCTCTTTGATGTGCCATTCTTCGTAATCCTGATAATTTCCTTCAAACCAGTGTACTTTCTCTTCTCCTTCAAAAACCAGCAGGTGGGTGCAGATGCGATTGAGAAAGAAACGGTCATGACTGATTACCATCACGCAGCCGGGGAATTCCATAATAGCTTCTTCCAGCATTCGCAAGGTATTGACATCGAGGTCATTGGTCGGTTCGTCGAGCAGGAGAAGATTTCCTCCCACTTTAAGGACTTGTGCCAGGTGAAGTCGATTTCGTTCACCACCGGAGAGTTCCCTAGCCAATTTTTGCTGATCGGGTCCCTTGAACCCGAAACGGGCCAGGTATTGGCGTACAGGAAGACTTCTTTTGCCAATTACAATTTCATCTAAGCCGCCGCTGATCATATCCAGGAGAGAAGTATTCCCCTGGAGTGATTCTCGGCTTTGGTCGACATAGGCAATTTTTACGGACGGGCCTATTTTTATTTCTCCTTCGTCCGACTTTTCCTGACCAACAATCATCTTGAATAATGTGGTTTTGCCGGTGCCATTGGGTCCAACCAGTCCGACAATAGCTGATTTGGGGATATTGAAAGTCAGATCGCGGAAAAGAAAAAGATTGACGAATTGTTTGGAGACATTTTTAAATTCAACGACCTGCTGGCCGAGTTCCGGACCGGGAGCTATTTGGATAATATTTCCACCCTCTTTATCCTCAACTTTTTGTTGGGCAATTAGTTTTTCGTATTCCAGCAAACGGTTGCGGCTCAGGTCGTGGTGCTCTTTGTTGCTCATTCTTATCCAGGCTAATTCGCGGGATAAAGCCCGGGCGCGGGGAGTGTCTTTTTTTTCGCCTTTGGCCAATTTCCCCAATTTTTGTTCCATCCACGAGGAATAATTTCCTTCGTATGGGATTCCGTGTCCACCCTCCAGCTCTAGAATCCATTTGGTGATATTATCCAGAAAATAGCGGTCGTGAGTAACAATTATTACGGTCCCGGGGTAATCGCGCAACTGTGTTTCCAACCAATCGATCGTCTCAGCATCGAGGTGATTGGTGGGCTCATCAAGAAGGAGAAGGTGGGGCTGTTTGAGGAGCGCCTGACAGAGAGCGACACGTCTTTTTTCGCCACCGCTGAGAGTGTCGATAAGGCGATCATCGTCCGGAAGGCAAAGGGCATCGCCGGCCATATTCAAACGCTGATCGATATTCCAAACATCACCGGCATCCAGTTGATCCTGCAACTCGCCCATTCGGTCCATCGCCTTCTGCATTTCGTCATCGGAAAGCGGTTCGGCCATTTTTTCGGACAGATTATTATATTCCTTCAGAATGGCCATTGATTTTTCAAGGGCCGACTCAAGTGTTTGACGGACAGTCAGAGTGGGGTCGAGAAATGGCTCCTGAGCAACAAAGCCCGATTGATACCCGGAACTCAGGTCGGCCACTCCCTGAAATTCATCATCTAACCCAGCCATAATTTTGAGGACGGTTGATTTGCCGGCGCCATTTTCACCGACGATACCAATTTTGGCGCCCGGGAAAAAGCAGAGGTTGACGTTCTTTAAAACCTGTTTTTGGCCGTAAAATTTATTCAGACCGAGCATTGTGAAAATATATTGTTCTGCCACAATTTGCCTTCTTTTCTTTTAAAATGTTGCCGGAAGTTAAGTAATTACAGGGTCATATTCAAGTCCATTTAGCTCAAGCCGCAGGGCTTTTGTGAGTGGGCCGCCGTCGCCTTGCCCTCCGTGGAAAAGCGATTTAAACCCCAGTCCTTTTGGGGGTCAATGACAGATAAAACTTCACGTGCCGCCAGTCCGCCCGCGTGTAATACTTCAGGATTTTGGTAACAAATCGGCGACATATTGCAGCTGAGTAGGTCAAAATCCCCTCGGGGGAAGGGTGTGGCGCTGATGGGTGGTTTTGACATCTTTAATTTTGACAGTAAAGGTAGGGCGGAACCCCGGACGAAGTCTTGCGGTTCCGCCGATTAAAGTTCGTTACCTAAACTGTGAAGAAGTACACCGCGGTGGACTTCCCGACTGCAGAATGTTCCGTCGGGATCGACGGCGCAAGTCAAATTCCTGTAAACGAAAATATACTTTTTCCGTCGGATATATAGGTGCTCTTGCGGTCAAAAATAGACCATGGAGATCAAAATGAGCGGTACGGGGGCGCAGCGACATTTTTTTATTATTGGTATCCATGTCACGTTTGCAATAGTTTTCCTTACTTGTACATAGGAATTCAGCTCCGCTTTGCTGAGAAAAGAGGGAAGTCATGAAGCAGAGGTTATATTTAATTTATCTTGTGGGCCTAGTGTTGTTATCTGCTTTCTTGGCTCCTCCTGCGGTAGGAGACTTGACTGCGGCTCAGCAGGAGAAAACGGAAGCATATTACCGAACGGGGGTATCTTATGTTTTGCAGGGGGACTCTTTATGGAACGCAAGCCGATTCAAAGAAGCCGATCAAGCGTTTCTTGAGGCAGCACGAAATCTTAACTATGCACTTAAGATTGATTCTTGTTATACGGTGGCTTATAATGCTATCGGTATCGCTTTTCTTCGATTGCGCCAGTATCCTAACGTAGAGATTTTAATGAACAGGGCGATTAAATGCAATCCCAATAATCCCTTTGCCTATCGAATTCTTGGGGATGCCATCTTTTTAAACACCCTAAAAGATGAACGAGTTCAGGAAGCTATTCAGTTATGGCGTAAGGCCCTCGCCAAAGAGGCCGATGTCATTCAAATTATAGATTTAAGAAGAACCATAGGAGA
>JAPLUS010000358.1 GCA_026397495.1 Candidatus Zixiibacteriota bacterium
CATTGGAAGCATCGTTAGTTGATATTGCAGATTCGGTGGCATACAATAGTCATGATATTGATGACGGTCTATCATCCGGTATTCTCAATTGGGATAATCTGGAGGCGGTTTCCATCTGGACGAAAGCCAGGATTGAATCGGAGAAAGCTTTCCGCGATCTCGACCGCAAACTGCGGCGCCATTCGGTGGTCAGAATACTGGTCGATCAACAGGTTACCGATCTAATAAGACAGACCAGCCGCAATATCCAAACGAATAATATCGCGACGCTTGAAGATGTTCGCCGGTCAGG
Source organism: Candidatus Zixiibacteriota bacterium (assembly GCA_026397495.1). GTDB lineage: Bacteria > Zixibacteria > MSB-5A5 > GN15 > PGXB01 > JAPLUS01. Next base: position 293 of record JAPLUS010000358.1, read on the forward strand.
CGGTAGATTGGTTTCCTTTTCGGAGGAAATGCGGGAAAAGCTGGATATTCTCAAGCAATTCCTTAGAGAGAGAATGTACCGTCACCCCAAACTGCTGGCATCTTCTAATCAAGCCAAAGTGGTCATTCAAACTCTTTTTAAGCGATATAAATATGATCCTCAAAAGTTGCATGGGAAATTTAAGCTTCGGTTGGATAAGGAGCCGGTTGAGATTATTATTGCCGATTTTATCGCCGGAATGACCGATCGCTACGCTCTCCGAATGTATGAACAATATAAATAATGCTATCGCGGGTCTTTTATTAATTTGCTCACCCAATCCCTATCTCAAACAGAATACTAAAGGGAGTGAGCGCCAACCGGCAGAGGGGCGAAGAAACTGCCTTGAATGTCAGCACGCCACTCCCATATATTAAATACGATCTTTTTCCTTCGTAAGCCTTATTTGTTTCTATCTTGCACAAGGATCAGCAGCCTATTTATTCAAACTGTGAATTCCTTTTCATACATAACACAAAGCCGACTAATATTGTTTCCGTATCATTCTGTTAATCAATAAAATAGAATGGAGAATTATGGCCTAACCATAGGCATAGATTTTGCCAGTGTAAGTCGATGTGGAATGCTATTTTGGCTCATATCGACGGTATATTTCTGATCCAAGGACCAAAGAGATGCTGGTCTGTTTCTCCATTCCCGAAGCGGGCATTTTTTTCAAAGCCCCCTTTGCGGGCGAGGAATTGCATACGGAGTATGCCTCACTTTTGACCCTTCTGGAGTTTATTGAAATCAATCAAAAACTCATCAAGGGACAAAATCTGAAAATATACGGAAATAATCTGGATTTGATAAATCAGGTGAATATGAAATCAATCTGCCGTTTTGAATTTACGGAATTGCTGAAAAAGACTTGCGAATATAAAGAAAGATATGAATTCAGTATCGGTTGGGTGCCAAAAGATAGGAATCCCGCTATCCGCTCCATTTTTGATTGACAGCCCCTCCTCTCCTGCCTTAATTAGGAGCTGTGATACCAATTGAGCTTAATCGCGAATTAGAAACAGGCCGATTCCGTCCCTTGTATTATTTTTTTGGCACTGAGGATTATCGGATAAAGGAAGCCGAAAAGACCATTGTCAAAAAATTTCTTCCAAGAACCCAATTATCTATCAATCACTATACACTCTCGGCGGCAAAGTCTAAACTCTCTGATGTTCTAACGGAACTTTCTATTTTTCCTATGTTTGGAGAACGTCAGGTTTTTACGATTGGAGATATCCATTTATTCTCTCTTACCGAGATTGAGGAAATTGTCAACCTCCTCACCCCTGGTGACCCGAATCGTATTGTTATATTGACTACGCCGTCCTCGAAATCGCAGCGAAAGGACTCCAAAGTGCTGGGATTCCTGAAACAGAAAACGGCTGCGGTCGAATTCAACCGCTTGCCGGAGGATATGGCGGAACGTAAGATAATGGCCATTCTTAGGGAAAACCAGATTAGTATTGAGCCGGAAGCGCTGAAAATCGTGATAATGTTAAGTGGCGGGAACCTGGGCGGTTTGACTGAGGAAATCAATAAGTTGGTCAATTATGTCGGCCAAGGGGGCAATATCAAAAAAGATGATATCGCCCTGCTTAGCTCTGATTATCAGATTTTTCAGATCTATGAGTTGGCTAATGCGGCGGCTTTCGGCGATTTTGATAAAGCTCTAAAAATTACTAATTTTTTGTTTCAGCAAGGGGAAAAGGCAACCTCACTTCTATTTTATTTTGGACAGCATTTCATTGAATTGTATCTTTTAAAGAATAGGAAGGCGATTCCTTGGTCAAAAAAAGATGTCGGCTGGAAATATAGAGGACAGACAGATCTTTATGACAATGAACAGCTTGAAAAAATTATTACTCTTATTTCTAAGGCGGATAATGATCTCCGGAATAATCTCAAACCGGAAAGCCTCATTATAGAAAAGCTGATTTTTAATATATACAACCTTCGGAAAAGGGATTCCCGTGAGTGAGAAAACAGGGGAAGAAAAAGGTGATCTGACTGTAGATAGTGGTAGTGAGGCTGTCGTGGATCGACCTCTGGTTAAGGCCGCACGGGAGGGGGATAAAGATGCTTATGGGAAGTTGGTGTTGAAATATCAGAAGCAGGTTTTCAGGTTTATTCTTATGATTTCGGGCAGAATTGATACAACGGAAGATATTGTTCAGGAAGCATTTATCAAGGGGTATTTGGCTTTGGATGATTTTGATGAGGGAAGGCCATTTTATCCCTGGATAGCCACGATCGCTAGAAATCTGGCTTTGAATCAGATTAGAAAGCATGAAAGGGAAAAACCAATTTCCGAAATGGACCAATCTCTTCCGGAAAGTCCCGCTTCTGATTTTAACCCGCTGGAGAATATGATTGAGAAGGAAAATGATAGGAGATTCATCCGCGCCGTAATGGCCCTGCCGGTTCAATTCCGCTCGGTTTTTATCCTGCGAACTTTCGAGGAAATGAGCTATGAAAAGATAGCCAAATGTTTAAATATTTCGGCGGGAACGGTTGATTCTCGATTGTACCGGGCACGTGAAAAACTACTGGAAATGCTCAAAGATGCATTATAATATATCTGTATGAATTGTAAGAAAACAGAAGAACAGCTGAGTCGGTATATTGATGGTCAGCTGAAGCCGGAAGAAAGAGAAAAAGTTGAAGAACACCTGAAAAGGTGTTCCGGCTGCTCCGGCTTCTATGAAAAGCTACTGGCATTAAATAAGCAGGCCGGCGAATTTAGATTAGGAGGCAATGAAACTTACTGGCTGAAACAAAAGAACTCAATTATCCGCAAGATTAAGGAAGCCGAGACAGCCAAAATAGTTCCCATCGCTCCCCGACGAACGCGCCACTTGGTTTTCCAATTTGCCGCTATTGCCGCGTCAATTGTATTGATAACCTATATTTCTATCCATGAATTGCGCGAGAACGAGCCGATTAAAAGCCTTTTCCCCACCGAGACGACAACGGTTCAATCAACAACAAAGGCAATTCCGTCGGAAACAGTGAATAAGATGAAGAAAGAGGTATCTCCACAAGTTGAAACGGGTATTAATGGAGAGGTTCCCTCGGCGGCCGACAAAGCAATGCCAAAAACTATCGGGGAGACAGCTTATTCCCGGATGGCTTTAGGAGACACGGCCGCCGGAGCTGCCGGCGGTAAAATCGATGAATCCATTGGGTCAATGCCAACGAGCGTCTCCATGATGGCAGTGGAAAAAGAAGAAAAGAACCGCGGGAAATCTCCCGCCGCCATTAGTAAGACAGATAA
>JAPLUS010000158.1 GCA_026397495.1 Candidatus Zixiibacteriota bacterium
ACGGCCGCAAAATGATAGAGAAGCGGTAAAATATCTTCTCTTCGTTCATATAATGAAGGCAGGTTTATCTTGATCACGCCCAAGCGAAAATACAAATCCTCCCGGAAAACACCTTCATGGATTGCTTCCGCCAGATCCCGATTAGTAGCGGCAATAACTCTGACATCGGAATGCACGGGATAATCGCCGCCGACCGGGTAAAAAACACCATTTTCAAGAACGCGCAGCAGCCTGACCTGCGTATCAGGTTTGGTCTCACCTATTTCATCTAGGAAAATAGTCCCGCCATTGGCCTGTAAGAATAACCCGTCGCGTTTGCCGACCGAACCGGTAAAGGCCCCCTTCGAATGCCCAAAAAGCTCCGATTCCAGCACTCCTTCGGCCAGCGCACCACAGTTAACAGTAATAAAGCGGCCCTTGGTACGAGGCGAGTTTTCATGAATGGCGCGGGCTACTAATTCCTTACCACTCCCCGAAGGGCCGATGATAAGGACACTGATGTCAGAGGAAATAAGATGATCGATTGTTTCCGCTATCATTTTCAATTTCTCAGAACGTCCGACCAGATGGAACTTCCGCAATAACCCCTTTTGGAATAATATTTTTGATATTCTTTTCAAAACCGATTCTCTCCCGTCGGCCATTATGATAGCCCCGTCAAATAAAGAATTATCTTCTAAAGAATAAGGCGTTTCTCTGGGAACAATTCGCCATACATCAGCCAGCGGTGAGCGCATCCTGATACGGCGGATAGTACCCTGATTAATACCTGGGTAATCCTCCGCAACCAAAATCAATTCAATCGCCCGTTCTTTAAGAATGGAATAAAGCTGCGACAATTCATAGATATACTCACCCTCGGATTTGAATATTTCATCAAAGGGCGGATGGCCGGCAATATATTCGGGAGACACCAGGATTAGGATATTCTGGCTCATGATTTCAATCGTCTCTTCCCCTGAGGATGGCGTTCCTTGGATTTGGACTCTATCATATAAAGATTTATTTCATTTTTAAGTCTGTCAACCGATAGTATTCCCACCTTAACTTTATCGCCCAGGCTAAATATTTTTCCGGTTCGTTTTCCCACCAGTCGAAACCTCTCCGTTTCAAATTTATAATAATCATCATCCAAACTGGAAAGGCGAACCATTCCCTCCGCACCCGTATCGCCCAACCGGACAAAGAAGCCAAAATTCAAAATCCCGGAAATAATACCGGAATATTCCTGCCCAATATGATTCGCCATATAAGCTACCTGTTTAATCTTTATGGCTTCACGTTCAGCGGCTTCCGCATTCCGTTCCGTCTCAGAACAATGCCGGCCGACATTTTCCAGGATTGAATCAAGCTGTTTATTAAGCTTATCGGGGTAGCGGCCATTTTTAAGTTTCTTCAATAGGCGGTGGACTATTAGGTCGGGGTAGCGGCGAATAGGCGAGGTGAAATGCGTATAATGCGTAAAAGCCAGACCAAAGTGCCCGATATTCCGCGACTGATAAACCGCCTTTTTCATCGAACGAAGCATTAATTCATTGAGAAATTCTTCTTCCGGCTTCCCTTTCAATTTTTCCAGAAAGCGAGTAAACTGAATCGGCTTCATATTCTCAGAAACAGGAAAGCTATAACCAAGAGTTGAAACCAGATATGAAAAAGCTTCCAATTTCTCAAGATCGGGTTTATCATGCACTCGATATAGAAATTTTTGCCCTCTTCTGAAAACGTGCAGGGCTATCACTTTATTGGCCGCCAACATAAATTCCTCAATAAGACGATGTGATTCCAGCCGCACCCGATTACCAATTTCAATAATTTCTCCCTTCTTATTAAGGATAATCTTCGTTTCCGGCAAATCAAAATCAAGGGAGCCTTCAGCGACTCTTCTTTTCTGGAGCAAGATAGCCAGTTGTCGGGCTATCTGGAGGCTCTTGGCCACTTTGGCTATTTTCCCAATGACTTCTCCCTTATCAAGGTATTGCTGCACTTCCTCATATGTTAGTTTAGCGCAGGATTTGATTACTCCCTCAGTAATCTCCCAATTCAACATTTTGCCATCATTGTCAAAATTAATCAAAGTAGCATAAACGAGCCGGCGGCAATTGGGCCTAAGAGAACAGAGAATATTAGAAAGCTCCTCGGGCAGCATCGGTATTACTTTTCCCGGAAGATAAACGGAGTTCCCTCGTGTAAAAGCTTCTTTATCAAGAAGGGTCCCCTCGCGGACAAAATGAGATACATCGGCAATATAGACACCCAGGCGATAGCCGTCCGAAGTCTTCATTACGGAGACGGCATCATCATGGTCTTTGGCATCAGACGGGTCTATGGTATATATAATTTCATCGGTGAAATTGCGGCGCTGTTTGATTTCCTCGGGATTGAAGTAGTCTTCAGCGGTTTTCGCTTCTTCAATAACTTTACGCGGAAATTCCTCGGCAAGTTGATACCCTTTAATGACGGTTAATAAATCTACCCCGGGGTCGCCGGGTAGGCCGATTTTTTCTACTACCTCGCCCTCAGGGTTGCTGTATGTATCCGCCCATTGATTGATTCTGACGACAACTTTTTCTCCATCCCGCGCCCTTTTGGTCAATTTGGCATGTATGTAAATATCTCGGCGGACTTTCTTATTGTCGGCGATAACGAAATTGAAGTTTTGGCCGATATGAAAGGTGCCTATTATATTCCGAGAAGCTCTTTCAATAATCTTTATGACTGTACCACGCGATTTACCTTCGGCATCCATTTCGACTCTAACCATAACTTTATCGCCATCAAGCGCCGTTAGCATATCAGCCGGCGGAATAGTAATCGACTTGCCGGATTCCGTGAGAATTGTTCCGTATCCGCTTTTTGAAATCGATACCTGTCCCAAGACAAGATTCAATTCTGAGGGAACCCCCAGCCGATTTCGCCTGAGCTTAACCAGTTGCCCCGAATCAATCAGTCTTTTGACCAGACCCCGAAAGGAGAGATAATCCCGTGGAGAGATTTTTAGAGCTCGCGCCAATTCCTTTATTTTAAGTGGTCGCCCCGCTTTGTAAGCCAGAAAATCAACGATTAGATGTTCATCAATATTCATCAGTGATTATTTAATTCAATTTTAAAAAAAGTCAAGCCCCGAATGACAGATTTCTGCCATATTGGCAGATTATCCTTTAAAAAAAGGCCGCCGGCGGCGGCCTTCTATCCACAAGTCAAGAAATGTTAATTTTCATCTTTTGCCGCAAGATGGGCCAGACCTTGCTTCTTTCGTTCCCATATCGGGCATATCTTTCATTTCCATCTTTATCACTTTCTCCCGACGCATTCCCATCCCCGGCATATCTTCTTCATCATCATCATTACAGCTGCCCATTTTCGGCATCATCTCTTTGAGTTTCTTGAGCTGATCTGCGGTAAGAATGGCTTTTATCTGGCGCATATGCTGGAATCTCATTTTCTGCATTTCGGTCTTCAATTGGCCGACTCTGTCCATTGTCGCCATAACATCCTTATCGGTCGCATCATTCCGCATCAGCTGATGCAATTTCAATTCGGCTTTTTCTAATTCAGCCTTCCGGTCAATTTGAGCCATTGCAAAATCATCCTGGAGTTTGGAGATCCGGGTTTTCTGATTGGCATCCAGTCCGATTTCATCCGCCATCTTCAGCAACATCCCGGGCCGCATACAGCAATCATCCATCATTCCGCATCCCATTCCCATTCCCATCCCTTTCCCCATACCCATTTTCATACACTGACCGCTATCGGCTATGGCCAGAGGCGCCAATAGTAAAATAATGGCTGAGATTAGAATCAGGTTTCTTTTCATTTCACTTTCCTTTCGATAATTGAGGTTTATATTAAATCTGTTAGTTATTTGGCGCTTTATTGCGCTCGCGGAAACATTTCACTTTTTCAATCAATTTACGGTCAAATCGCTCTTGAAAAACTATCACCCGTCCCATTTGAAGGGGAGTTAATATTTTGCCGGCATCATTGTTAAATTTTCCTATTCTTTGCTCCTCTTTTAACTTTAGTCCCACAATCTTTTGTATTTGCTCTTTTACAGCAGTTTCCGAATATTTATCTTCCTGTACAAGATTGGCTAATGAATCAATCTCCTTTTGCATGTTATAATTAATTTGCCGCATTTCTTTCCGAAAAGTCACGAAAAGGGAGATAAATTGCGGGCTTTGCTTATCGCTCAGATTTAAAATTTCAATCAATTTTAGAAGTCGCAAGTCCTCCAGATTCTTGGTCTGCTCGCTACCCATACTGCAGATGCCCCAACCGGTATCCTGCGCCATAAGATTCGGCCCGAAGCCGCCTAAAAATAACAGTAATGGGACGGCCATAAAGATTAACATATACTTTTTCATAAAAATATATCTCCCGCCTTAATTTCACTCTTCAGATATTCCAACTCGCCGGGGGTCAAATCCCCTATAAGCATTTCACCGGAATTTATTCCATAGGTTTGCACATAACCATTGACCACGGCCTCGATATATTGCTCATCAATAGTTTCTTCATCGATCAAGGTCAATAAAGTATCATAATGATCGGCCGGTTTGCTCTGATAAATATCTTTGCCGGATTTTCCTATCAGGGAAACAATAAGTAGTAGTATAACCGCTGTCAGCGATATCCCATACCGGACGGACAGATGATAAAAATACAGGGCGCGATTCTGATATCGGCCGATTTTCTCATCAAGCTTCTTCTGTATCGTCGCAAATTCCGTCTCCTTTATTATCGGAGTAGTCCCACATTTAAGATATTTATCCAGTTCCATCAGTCTTTCATAATAGATACGGCAATCAGCACAGATATGAATATGTTCTTTCTCTGATAGATTAAGGCCAAGGGCGCCTATCTTTTCCGACAATGATCTTTTAACCTGCTGACAGTCCATATATTACCTGAAATCCTGCAACTGCTTCCGGAGTTTCTCAATAGCTTTCTGATAATTGGTTTTTATAGCCGATTCGCTTTTCCCCGATATCATGGAAATCTCTTTAAATGGGAGTTGCTCATAAAACCTTAGAGTAAAAATCATCTTCTGTTTGGGCGGAAGGGAGCCAACTGCCTTTTCAATAGCGCTATTTAACTCGCCCAGGCCGGGATTGTCCGGCATATCATAAGATGGCTCAAGCTTTCCCATTTTTGAGATAGGAATAAATGATAAAAGCTTTTGCCGGCGCAGATGATTGACCGCCCTATTGAAGGCTATTCGGTAAAGCCAACTGGAGAAATGAGCATCACCGCGAAATCTTTTCAATTCTTTAAAGGCCGTGAAGAAGGTTTCCTGCAAAAGATCAAGGGCAACGTCTCTATTTCCGGTCATTCTATATACCAATGCAAACATCTTATCTTTATTAATCCTTACCAAATCATCAAAGGAGCTCCGGTCGCCCCTCTGCGCCTTGGCTACCAGTTCATAATTATCTTGTTCCATCAAGAAGTTATACTTTAAATATTAGACAATTGATTTAATAAAAAGACTAATAAAAAAGGCAAACTTTTTTAAGTTCGCCTTTAATTCTTTGTCATTTATAGAGATTAGTGAATTAATCCCGACGGCTTTTCATTAAGACCTTGGAATACTGCGGCATATTCTCAAGGACTTTGCCGGTCCCCCGAACCACACAAGTAAGCGGGTCATCGGCAATATTCACCGGAAGATTGGTTTCCTGTCTTAGGCGCTTATCTAAACCTCTTAGAAGTGCTCCCCCACCGGTCATGATAATCCCCCGCTCAAGAATATCGGAAGCCAATTCCGGAGGCGTTTTCTCAAGCGACTGACGAACGGCCTCAACAATTCGTTCAATCGGTTCTACCAGAGCCTCGCGAACCTGGACTGATGATAATTTGAGGTTTTTAGGAACACCAGCAACAAGGTCACGCCCCTTTACTTCCATCGAAAGCTCTTTATCCAACGGAAAGGCCGACCCTATTTTTATCTTAACTTCCTCGGCCATTAATTCGCCAATCAGCAAATTGTAATTTTTCTTGAGGTACATCACGATGGCATCATTCATCTCATCACCGGCAATCCGGATCGAGATATTATTAACAATGCCGTTTAGGGCAATGACCGCAATTTCGGAAGTTCCGCCGCCGATATCAATAATCATAATACCCGATGGTTGATCAACCGGCAGACCAACCCCAATGGCGGCCGCCATCGGTTCCTGTAGCAGAAACACCTCACGAGCACCGGCATTCTCGGCCGAATCACGCACCGCTCTTTTTTCCACCTCGGTTATTCCCGATGGTACAGAGATAACAATGCGGGGTTTCATTAGGTATTTATGCCGGACAACTCTTCGTATAAAATCAGATAGGAGTTTTTCGGAAATTTCAAAATCCGCGATGACGCCGTCCTTAAGAGGTCGGATAGCGGCGATCTCGCCCGGAGTGCGTCCCAGCATCTCTTTGGCGGCCGAACCGACCGCCAAAACTTTGCCGGTTGCCTTTTCTATGGCAACTACGGAGGGTTCATTAAGGACGATCCCTTGCCCACGAACAAACACAAGCGTATTGGCGGTACCTAAGTCAATCCCAACATCGCTCGATATAAAATCAAAGAATCCCAATTCATTTCCTCTAAGAATATTCTATCCAAAGCTCCAAAACTTCGTATCTGTCAAAGCAGATTTTTTATAGTCTAATCTACCGGCCGCGAAAAAGCAATAAAAAAAGGCGGCCCCGGCCGCCCTTAGAATGGCCAAATGATTACTCCCCACCCAGAGGAAGGGGAAGATCATGAAAATTTTCACGCGCAGTCAGTTCGCTTTGGCGGACTTCTTGACTGCAGAATATTCCGTCGGGAAATCCGCCGTGGCGGACCGACGGCGCAAGTTAGACCCCAGTAGGGTAGGTGCCCCGCCGCGGTGGGCAAACACGGGGCTCGTGCCCTACTTCCTATATTTCGTTATACGTTGAATAGCTACCGATAAAAGCCCAAATGAGGCTTTTTCAGCAAACCCCAACGGAATCATCAGATTTTTTCTATTTCACCGCCGTAATGGCCGCTTTCAACGCCTTATTGATCAGCTGCATCGGCGGCTTCTTGATGAATTCCTTTTTCATCATCAGATCAATAAGCTCCCGCGCCTCTTTTATTGATTTCTTGGTATGGTTGTAGACCTCTTTGGCGGTAAGGGTTCGACGCGCCACACCGTCCTTTATCGCCTGCATCGCAACATCGGTGGCTAAGGTAGGATAGATATCTTCTTCCATTGTTGGTACGATATAATCCGGTGATAGCCCTCTCTTCTCGGCGTTACGGGCGATAGAATAAGCGGCCTCGATGGCCATTTCGTCGGTAACTTTTCTTGCTCGAACAATCAGAGCCCCCTTAAGAATCCCCGGAAATCCGAGGGAATTATTTACCTGATTGGGGAAATCACCACGGCCGGTTGCCACTACCATCGCACCCGCTTCCTTGGCAACGTGAGGATATATTTCGGGAACGGTGTTGGCACAAGCAAAAACGATTGCTTTAGGGCCCATCGCTTTTATCCAGGCCGGCTTCAGCGTATTGGGATCCGACTTTGAAAGAGCAATAAAAACATCGGCTCCTTTCACGGCTATTTCCATACTTTCGGCGCAATCCGGATTGGTTTGCTCGCAGAGTTCCCATTTTCTGTAGAATCTGAGGTCGGCCTTAATATCTTCTCTCTTCTTGTGAAGAGAACCCTTGGTATCAAAAATAACCATTTTGTGCGGATCACCTCCCGCTTTCAATATCAGACGGGCGATAGTCGTATTGGAAGCCCCGGCGCCCAGCATCACAATTCGCACTTTGCCCAAATCCTTGCCCACAACTTTGAGGGCATTAATCAGACCGGCCAGAGTCACGCAGCCGGTCCCCTGAGCATCGTCATGCCAGACAGGGATATCGCAAGTCTCGCGGAGAGTATCCAGCACTTTATAGCAATTGGGCTGTGAAATATCCTCCAGATTGACCGCTCCGAAACTCGGCTGTAGCATTTTGACAAATTCAATTATTTTGTCGGGATCATTGGCACCCTTCTCATTGCGGCTGTCAACGCAGATAGCGGTGGCATCAATCCCGGCCAGATATTTCATCAAGAAAGCTTTCCCTTCCATTACTCCCAATCCCCCCGAGGGGGTTACGTCGCCATCGCCAAGAACTCGGGTGGAATCAGAAACTACCGCCACCAGATTACCCCGATTGCTTAACTCAAATGAGGCATCGTAATTATCACGAATGGTCGTCGAAACAATCGAAACGCCGGGCGTATACCAGACATTGAACCAGTTGAATCCATAGAGGCCGGCCTTAGGAATAGTCATCATCTTGCCACCGTAGAAAGCATGGGCAGAGCGGGATAATTCCTTAAGGAAAATGGTCTGTGCCTTGGCCCGCTGGTCTTTGGTAAGACTCTTAGGAAAGAGTCCCTGTAAATTATTCAGCGTGATGTCATTTTTTTTCATCAGTTATTCCCTTTAATAGATGAAGGTTGCCATTTGTGTTGGTTATTTATTTCACAAGCACCAAAATATTAAATCAGAACTTCAAGTCAAGGATATTGGTGAGAATTCTTGATTGGGGCAAAAAAGGAACTATTCATGCCTATTTATAATGATCTAATAAATAGCTAATATA
>JAPLUS010000083.1 GCA_026397495.1 Candidatus Zixiibacteriota bacterium
TTATTGTCATCAATGAGTTGCTGCGTCGGTAAAACGGCATTGGTCTTGTAATCAATTATTTCAATTGTACCGTCATCACGGCGGTTGATTCTATCTATCTTGGCCTTTATTCGAAACCGATTATCCTCTCTTAATGGAAAATCGATGCTTTTTTCGAGTGCCAAAGAGATGCCATCATTAAAAGGGGTATAAAGCTGATAATACTTTGTTAAAGCATCAACCCCGACTTTTATATAATCATCAATACCCAAACTATCTCTGGTAACCTTTATTTTATCCCGATCCGCCCCTTCCCAGTATTTCCTATAAGAATCTAAGACCTCCTCCTGAGGCTGAATTCTCCCGTTCATTTTAAAAGTATATAATTTTTCCAGCGCTTTATGAACGGCATTCCCCAAAAAGGTTTCAACGCCGACCGGTTTTTCGACCGAAACTTTTTCGATATACTGAAATTTGTATTTTTGCTGACAGGTATTAAAGGTCTCTATCTTGGTATTGCTGTAGGTTGTGGCCATTTTACCTCCTTAAAAACAGCATAGCCGCTATAAATAATATATGGTAGTAGGGTAAGAAATCAATCACATAATAAAAATACCGGGCCCTTGCCCGGTATATACGCTTATTTCATTTTTAGATATATTAGGGAAGATTATAATTTATACCGGCGGTAAGGCAATTGTAGGTGGTCATTTTGCCCGGAGTATTAATCCAATTATAACGAAATTCGACAACTATTTCAAACGGCAAGAGTGGCGACGTTATATTGATTCCTCCCACAAGATGGTAGCCGATGCGCGTCGTTGATTCCGGTACTTTGATTTTATTATCAGTTAGTGAAAAGGCTGCCGGTTCCAGGTGGGTGAAACCAAGACGATGACTGCCGACACCCCCACCCAGGTAAGGAGAAACAACACGAAATTCTATCGGATAAACCACTGAGGCATCAAAAGAAAGATCGTGCATCTTTAGTTATTTGCTCAGTCTTATAATTGCTAATTTCCAATCCCGGTTGATCATAACCATTTATCAGACCACCTTTTACCCCACCAGAAATTCCGGTTAGGGCAAAAGACGGAGCGGCAAGAAGGAAACAGATAACTACATAAATTAGCTTTTTCATGGGTTCTCCTCGTTTTTTTCAATATATCGGCATGGACGAGGAGATTATTGAGTTTCCCTATTGAATAGGTATCAATTAAGGCTGCTGGCCGCCGGTAATCTTGGTCCGGAGCCCATTGATGATACCATTAAGCTTTTCCACCTCGGCTCTGGCGGCTTTATCAAAATCCTCCTCCGGTGAGGCATAAATTACGGTCCGCGAAACATTGATTAAAGCCATCTTTTTGAAATTATCAGTTCCCGCTGTAATCGCCTGTTCCAAACTCCCTCCCTGGGCTCCGACACCGGGTATCAAGATGGGTACATCCCCCCCGGCTTTTCGTATATCCACCAACTGCTCCGGATGAGTAGCACCGACTACCAATCCCAGATTCTGTTCCTTATCCCAATAAGCTACTTTCTCAGCTACATACATATAGATTGGTTTATTCAAAACATGCAAAAATTGAAAATCTCGGCTTCCGGGGTTGGAAGTCAGACAGAGGACAAAGGCCCCTTTATCCTTGTATTCCAGAAACGGCCGGATGGAATCATATCCCATATAGGGATTGACGGTCACCCAATCGGCTCCAAACCGTTCAAACATCGCCGACGCATAATGGGACGCGGTACTGCCAATGTCACCCAACTTGCCATCAATGATCATCGGCACTTCATCGGGGATACGATTGCTGATTTTTTCCAAAAGCGAAAACCCCTCCGGGCCGAGTTCCTCGAAAAAGGCCAGATTTGGTTTATAAGCCGCCACAATATCAGAGGTAGCCGCAATAATTCTCACCGCAAAATCATAGAGCCCCTTAATCGATGTCGCATAGATGGTGGGAACTTTCTTCCTATCCAAATCCAGTCCGACACAAAGCATCGATTTATTCTTTTCCTGAATTTTCTTTAGCTCACTGGTTGCACTCATTAGTATATCCTCAATTGACCGACAAGTTCTTGAATATTTTCTATCTTTTTCCGGGAGAGATATTTTTCCAGATCTCTGATAATTTTTATTGGTGTCTCCGGTTCCACGAAAAGGGCTGTGCCTATCTGAACGGCTCTGGCTCCGCAGAGCAGAAATTCAATAACATCCAGATAATTCCTAATTCCACCTAGACCGATAATGGGGATTTTGACGGCTTTATAGACTTTGTGTACCATAGCCAGCGCCACCGGCTTTATGGCCGGTCCGGAAAGTCCCCCGGTGTTGTTGGTAAGACGCGGCCGAAAGGTCTCTATATCAACCGCCATTCCAATCAGAGTATTAATAAGAGAAAGAGCCTCAGCCCCACCCGCCTCGCAGGCCTTAGCTATTTGTGTTATATCAGTTACATTGGGAGAAAGCTTGGCGATTACCGGACGGGGAAAGACTTTCTTGACTTCGCTGACTGTCTTTTCCGCCAGTGAAGCATTGGTTGCAATAGCCATACCGGCTTCGACATTAGGACAGGAGAAATTTAGCTCAACCATATCGGCTCGAGGGCAATCAGCCAATTGAGCGCAGACTTCGACATATTCCTGCAATTTGGCTCCGGCGACATTGACAATTACCCGCGTGTTGAATCTTTCCAGAAATTTTAATTTCTCTTTAATAAATCTATCGACTCCAACATTGGCCAGACCGATAGCATTAAGCATACCGGAAACGGTTTCGGTGGTACGCGGCGGCGGATGTCCCTCACGTGGGTTACTTGTTATTGATTTAGTGACCATACCGCCCAAACGGGAGAGATCGAAAACCTCGGCCAATTCCTCACCATAACCGCAAGTGCCGGAGGCGGTCCAGATAGGATTTTTAAACTTTATCCCGCCAATAACTACCGAAAGATCCGGCTTCATAAGAGCACCTCCCCAAATTGATAGACCGGGCCATCACGACAGACTCTGGTATACCCGCCAGACACCAAGGGGAGAACACATCCCTGACAGATTCCCATCCCGCAAGGCATTGGCGCCTCAACCGATATCTGTCCCGGAATAGAATATTTCCGGGCGATTTCCTCTACCGCTCTCAACATCGCCTGCGGACCACAGGCATATATTCTGAATTGTCCTGTTTCTGTATTTAAGAACTCCCTGACTGCTTTCGTCACAAATCCCCTAAAACCATATGAGCCATTATCAGTCGTCGGATACAATTTAATGCCAAGTTTTCTAATATGAGCCATATTTACCAACTCTTTTTTTGTCTTCCCTCCGTAGAAAAAAAGGATTTTCCTCCGGTCATATTTTGACTCAATCAATTTCTTAGCCAAGAAGTATATAGGCGGCATTCCAATTCCGCCCGCAATTAGAATCACTTTATCCCGAAGGAAGGGAAAATCAAAGCCTTTTCCCAGCGGCCCCATCACATTGAGCCGATCTCCTTTCCTGAGTTCAGCTAAGAGCGCCGTTCCTCGTCCAACTATTTTGAATATAACTTGCAGGGATTTTGCGCGCGGATTTATATCATAGACCGAAAAGGCTCTTCTAAAATAGACATCTGGACCGGGAATTCGGATATGCACAAACTGCCCGGGTTTTAAAAGTCGGGATTTCGGGAAATTGCCTATTGTAAGCGAGCGGCAATCACCATTCAATCGATCCCTTTTGATAACGACCGCATTTTCTATAACAACCTTTTTCATTTCAACCGTTCCGGAAGCTGAATACGATATTTATAAACAAACCAGGCTTCTCTCATATCGGGTGGAATCCAATAAGTATCAAAATGGGCTGATTGTACCGTCATAATGGCTTCCTCATTTAATTCGATTACGGTTGTCGGATTCATTAGACGCAGATCGACGATATCCCCAAAATTATTCAGTCTAATTTGAAAATACAGATAACCTTCAAAGCGGAGTATAAAAGCCGCCTGGTATCAATATACGTTGTCATTTTTGGTCGGACGGTCAATTTTTTTCCCGCTACTTTTCCAAATTCTGTATTGGCAAAAGAATCGGCAAAATGGGCGTAAGCATAATAAAGAGACGAATCGCCGGGACTCTGATAGTTCTCGCTTAACCAGATCAGTGCAAACTTAGCTTGATTATTAAGCGTCGAACGAGGGAAACTATCGGCCACATAACGATAATAATACCGGGCCGAATCAATATTAGTGGTATCAACTGTGAAATGTTCGCCCCGTCGGTAATAAGATTCGGCATACCCGGTATCGGCGGCAGTACCTCGCAAACCAAGCAGTTCCAGCGCTTCCGGCACAAAATCAGATCGTGGGTATTCTCTTAAAACCATTTGCAGGGTTGTATCAAAAGCTAAAGTATCATCATAGTAGTTTCTTTTTATCAGAGCCATGGCAATCAGGGCCTTAGGCGTTAGAAACGCCCCCCTGAAATGCTCCACCACATGTTCAAACTCCCGGAGAGCTGAGTCCGGTTTCCCAAGTTGCGTCAGATATAGTTCGGCTAGAAAATACTGAGTTTCGGCGGCATCATCGACTTTATCCTGATTAAGACCGGTGTCCAAAGCTTTTTTCCTTGAATATTCCTCCAGCTTGCCAATATCGGATGAACGTTGCAGGGCATCCTGATATATATCAGTGGCGCCGGCGTTTTTCGCTTTATCGTAATATTCTTTAGCTTCATTGTAGTTTTCATAGTCAAATTGATAAATCAAACCTAAATTATAATTAGCGATAGCGGCCGCCTGCCGTTGGCCCTCTAAAGCCACCTGCTTATAGGTATTTTCCGCCAGAGCAATATCGCCATCAAGCTCATAACCAAAGGCGATCATCAGCCTTACCGCCGATAGAGAATCATAAAAAAGTTTGTTTTGCTCCAATCTATTCAAAAAACCTATGCCATCATCAATCTCATGCAAGAATAGCGAACATTCACCAGCCATAAAAGTCGCCTTATATTGTTCATGAAGAGCGGGATTGAGATTGAGAATTTTCAAATAGTTTTTCAAGGCGTTTTTATAATTGAATCGAGCATAATATCCATCAGCAATGTACATCTGAGCCATTCTCTTGTCTTCATCATTGCCGAGAGAATCAACTATGACGGAAAAATAATATTCGGCTTTGGGATAATCCTTATTCTGAAAATAATATTCACCCAGCGTCAGAGTGGCTTCCTCGCGGGCGCTCTTGTCTCTGCTCTCCGTCTGCAGTTTTTCAAAAAGAGTCATCGCGTCGGCTTCTTCTCCAAGCTTCAATTTGGATTTGGCCAGGTATAACTGTGCCTCCTGAAGGTATTCCGATTTGGGATAATTGGCAATCAATTCGCGAAATCTCTTCTCGGCCTTGGTATAATCCTCCATATAGTAGCCTGAAACTCCATTGACATAGAGAGCATCATCATACCAGCCGGAGTTAGGATATTTGTCAATGATTTTCTGAGATTTTTCGAGGGCCCGCCCATATTGCGTGCTATAGGTCTTTCCGGATACATCCCTCCCCCCCGCTTTTCTCTTGGCTTGGGCATCATCAAAAGTTTTACGGGCATAATAGAAGGTGTTATAATAGACACACCCTGAGGTAAGAAGCAGAATCACCAGCAGGAAGATAATATTCTTAAGCCGTTTCATATTCCCTTTCCTGGATGTACCCATTATGCAGCCCGGAAGCATAAAAAGCCTCCCTGGCTGCTCTATATTCCTCCGGGGTTATTCGCCGGGCAAGCCGTAAATCATCCGCTGCCTTATAGGCCGGAAAGTATTGACTCATCAGCGAGATATGAAGATCGCTCGATACTTCTTCGGATAAAAATTTGAAAATCCCTTCCGAACCGGAAATATTTTCAGGTAACACCAAGTGGCGCACAATCACTCCTGACTGAGCTAATTTACGGCGGTTACACCTGAGATTGCCCGCTTGGCCAAACATTTCCTTGACGGCGGCCCTATTGACTGAAGTATAATTATGGCATCCTGAATACTGCAAAGCTAAATTATCATCATTATATCGCATGTCAACCAGATATATGTCTATTATACCATTTAAAAGCTTTAATATCTCCTGTTTTTGATAGCCCGAGCAATTATAAACAATGGGTAATTTTAGACCTTCTTGTTTTGCCTGTCCCAGAGCAATCAAAATCATCGGCAACATATGGTCGGGGGTAACAAAATTGATATTCTCGGCGCCTCTCTTCTGAAGATTCAGCATTATCTTCTTAAATTCATCAATGGTGATCATTCTTCCATTGCCCAATTGGGAAATGGGGTAATTCTGACAATATTTACAAAAAAGCGAGCAGTGAGATAAGAAAATAGTCCCGGAACCGCCACTGCCGGAAAGCGGTGGTTCTTCGCCAAAATGAAGATTGAAACTGGCCACTTTAAGCTCAGCTGTACTTTCACACTTGCCGAGTTTGCCCTGCAAACGATTCACCCGACAATCCATTGGGCATAACTGACAACAGGAGAGAGAATCATAGAGCTCTTTGCCAATTCTGATAATTTCACTTGGATTCAATCGTCTCATTTCGGCAACCTCTTGATTATCTCTGGAAGTATTTCACCTGATTTCCCCAGAAGAGAATAATCGGCAAATTCGGTTAAAGGGGTCGGCTCGAGATTGATCTCCACCAGATAAGCGCCCTTTCGATTGGCGGTCAATGGCATTGCCGCCGCCGGGTACACCAAGGATGAGGTTCCAACTGAGAAAAAAAGATTCGCCCTTGAGGCTGCTTCAAATGCTTCCCTTACAACTTTCTCTGGAAGCAACTCGCCAAACCAGACCACATCCGGACGAATCCTTCCACCACATTCGCATTGAGGCGGTTTCCCCGATTCCAAATTGATTTCTCCCCTAAACGGTTTGCCACACTCAAGACATTTATTACGGGAGATATTGCCATGGAGTTCAAGAAGATGCTGCGAGCCAGCGGCGCGATGCAATCCATCAACATTTTGAGTTATTAACGTAAAATCCTCAAAATATTTCTCCATTTCCGCCAAAGCATAATGCCCGGCATTGGGAGTAACTTGATTCATCAACTCGCGGCGATGCAAGTACCATTCCCACACTAACTTGGGATTATTCAAAAAAGCTTCTACCGTGGCCAATTCCTCAGCTCTAAATTTAGACCAAAGCCCCTCAGTTCCTCGAAAAGTTGGCACCCCCGATTCCGCCGACAGACCGGCGCCAGTCAAAACAGCGACACTTTTGGCCGATCCAAAAATTTTTAAAAATTTGGCTGAAAGCTCTATCATACCGGTAAGATATAAAATTCCCCTTCTTCCCGAAACAGATATTTAGGAATTGCCTTAAACCTGTAATCCGCTAAATTGAAACTATGAAAAAGAGAGTCCTTTTTTCAGCTATTACAATTATTGCGATTCTCTTGCTTCTCGAATTTTCGGCGCGGGTTCTGGAGATGGCATTCTTTAAGAAAATAAGTAGTTACCCCGCCAGGCCGGGCTGGCAAACCGAATTTTTCAAATCATTCCTTGACTGGCATGAACCGGATCCCGACCTCCTCTGGCGGTTTCGAGCCAATCTTGACAATCCGCTGATAAAAACCAATTCCTCTTATCTCCTCTGTAATGAAATCTCCGCTAAGAAAGATAAGACCGTTTTCCGCATTCTGCTTCTGGGCGATTCTTCGCCGGTCGGCATTGGACTTAAGTCCCGACATCAGGCCTTCGGCGAATTGACACGATACTTTCTCGAAACGGAATATGCCGGCATAAAAAATTTCGAGCTGGTTAATGCCGCTGTCTCTGGTTATACCAGCGAGCAGATTGTCCGCTTTCTGGAATTACACGGTTGGCAATACCAGCCCGATCTGATTGTTCTATACTGCGGAAATAATGACGCCTCCATCTCCGGCAATCTTTCCGATCGGCAACTGTTAGAAAACGAAAAACTAAAAGGGCTGCGGCAATTCTTTTCCCCATTAGCTCTCTATCGGGTAATGAAGAATTTCCTAATAATAGGCAAAGACACCGGGAGTTTAGCGACGGGATCGCTCAAGGTTCGCGTCTCCGCTGAGGAATATGCCGAAAACTTAAAGATAATTGCCGATCAATGCCAAGAGCATAACTGTCCCCTTGTTATTCTTAAGCCGCCCGTTCCCTTGCTTTGGCCGGCCGGCCTCCAGTTTAAAGTATTTCTAAATGGCGGCGATTATGGGAAGGTAATCTTCCCGGAGCCGATGCTGGCCATTTTGGGGTCTCCCCTGAAGTACTGCCTTGACCGCCGGAGATTTCAGGAAATCTATGGCCGTGGAGACATTTTCACTCGAAACGTTTACCTGTCGGCTTACGATGATTCCCTAGCACCACTGACAGCTATCAGCCGTTACCGGGAACTTTTGCGATCAGACAGCGGCAACGCTGTAATTCTAAATAATCTTGGGGTATCATATTGGCAGAACAACCAATATGCTGATGCCGATCATTATCTTAAACTCGCTCGAAATAGATTTATTCAGCTTCACAAGAACAATTTGGATATCATGGCTGCTTCCGCCGGCTCACCCTTCCTATTTAATATCGGAATCGATCTTCTTTCATCTGCTGACCGCGGCGAAACCCTACTGGCCGATACCGCCGGTGCACCATACCATTATCTGGATTCCGCTTTGCAGGCCGATTATTTCTCATTAAGAATAAAGCGGGAGTATTGGCGGAAAATAGATGCGCTTTCCGGACAAAAAAATATTACCGTGACTGATTTGCCGGTCATATTCGCCTTGCATGGCGGTGAAAGACTCTTCATTGACCATTGCCACCCGACTGCCGAAGGGCATCGCCTTATTGCCGAAGCATTAAAAGGAGCCATCAAGAACGCCAATTATATCCACTGATGAGAATATATCGCACCGCCTATTGCAGAAAATAAAATCTGTAATGATTAAGCTATTATGCCTGCTCTGGCATTGAGAAACCGATTGGGCATATTTGCACTCTGACCGGCGTAGAGAAGGAAAGTAACCTCAAATGGTCGTCCCTTTTTTAGACTGAGATCAAAGATATGAACCAGCGATGTCCCTTGATAAACCTTTTCAAATCCCCCCTCTGAAAGGGAAATAGTCAATATCGGCACGTGCCATATCTCAGCCTTCTTATCCGCCGACAACGCCACGGAAAATCGACGCCAATCATCCCGAATGATAACCGTCCCGCAATTCTTTTGAGTTATCAGAGAATCAAGAAAAGTATTCGGCTTTTTAACACCCCCAAAAAAAGGGTAACGATCGTCGCTATGCCCGGCCTGAAAGTTAAAATTATTTTCTATTCCCAGCCGGACATTATAGATATCCTCATCATCAGCCGTCAGACTGTAATTGACCGAAATGACCTCCGAATTCCCGGCAAAATAAAATCTCTTTTCAATGGTTACTGCTTTGACACCATCAGAGCGCCAGAGGTGCCCTTTTCGTCGGAGTATAATTGTCCCCCGTTCTTTATCTGGTCGGTACTCATAGGCGCCCAGGACAAAATCCCCCTGCTCGCCAAAATGCCCCGTAAGAAATCGGTCTATATCGGTCTCCGGCGGAAGAAAATGGTCAATAAAGCATCGCCTTAAATACCAATCGTCGACCAATAATTTCTCTAATCCGACTTCCTTGGTCAAAACCACATCATGAATCGAAGCGGTCTTATCAATTTTTCCATTGTCAAGCTGAGCCTGAGACAATTTCCAATGATACCCTTCCTGGCGCCGCCTTAACGTATCACAAAGATTGAAATTACATTCATAATTATCAAGCTCAACCAACATTCCCCCACTACTCGGCTTAAAGGCGGCCCAGAATTTATCGGTGCTGACAATCACTTCCGGATGGCCGTCGCAGTCATAATCTATTTCGGTCTGGAGGATGACGGCGGCTTTATTTGATTTAAGCAGCTTTTCCGCCTGAATTAGATTCTCATATATGGCTGTCCGCAGATGCGGCAGATATAGACCGCCAAAAACACCATGCCAGTAAGGGCAATTGCACTGCCCGGCATAAAGATAATGTTTGGCTCTTTTAATGGTCTCGGTATCTTGTGGATTTTTTACCATATAATCATTCAGCTGATTGGAAACCAAAAGCATCCGTTTATGCATAAAATTGGCTTCCTCATATTTGGTCAGAAAACCGCGCCAGTGCCCACCCCGGATATACCGACCATATTTTTCCAATTGGCCGGTTTCCTTTAGCAGATTCTCAATCTCCTCATATCCGGTAAACGCCTTGGCCGGTAGCGACCAATGAAGCATCTCAGTGTAGGCAGCAGTCGGAAGATAAATTCTCCCAACCGGTTCCGTCATTGCCGCTTCACCCAGTGTGCAGACTTCCAGCCAGTCAGAGTTTTCGCAAAGAGCCGCAAAAAAATCCTCCAGCCAACCATCGCCATAGCAATGCTCATTTGTGTGCGGCCAGACTCCAAATTTTTCGCCATCATCAGCATAAATAGCTAATCCGCCGGCATTCTTATCCGACCGATATTTCAATTCATCAATGACCTTTTCTACCGTGCCAAAGGGAATTAAGTATCTTAGTTTTTTCTGAATGGGAAGAACCTTGACCATCGCCCCTTCTTCCTCAGTAATAAACACTCCCTTTAAGTCATCCAGTTCTAAACCGGCATAGAGGAAATGAGTGTCGTCGATGGGAAGATATTCAACTCCGGTTTGATTCAGGATTTTCGGCAAATGCGGCTCCCAAACCCGTTCGGCTAACCAGAGACCTGCACACCGAGCTCCGAATTTGGCCTTCAGATAATCATTAAGCAAAGCAATTTGCCCTAGCTTATCGCGATCCGGTATCGATGGCAAAATTGGCTCATAAAAGCCGCCCGTCATAAGTTCAATCTGCCCTGCGGCTATCAGTTTACGGACCAATTCAAAATATTCCGGATGCTTTTTCTCCTGCCAATTCCAGAGGATGCCCGATTGATGCAATGATAATCTTATCCGCGGGAATTTTTCCAAAACCCGTAGAAATGGCAGATAGGCTTGATTATGTGCCTCCTCAAAAACCGAGTCAAAATTTCCGACCGGTTGATGGTTATGCAGCCCTATGGCGAGCTTAAATTTATTCATCAGAAAACTTTCACTGTCAAACGAATATACTTGCCGGGATTGGCACGAATATCATTAACCAGATCATCGATATTTCCTGCCGTTCGACGCAAATCATCATACAGACGTCGGTCATTAACCAGCATCTGTAAGGTGCCGTCTCCCTTGTTCAATTTATCCGCAAACTCACGAGCGCTCAGAGCAACATTGGATAGGTCATTTGTCAAACTTTCCAGTTTTTTGGAACTGCCATCCACCCGTGCTATCACCGAATCAATTCGTCCGGCATTTCCAACCGCCAGCTTACGAAGCTCGGCCGATGCCTTCAGGAAATTTTCGGCGGTTTCATCCAGCTTATTGTCATTGCGATTAACATAAGCGGCCAGCGATTTGGACAATTCTTCAAAATTGCTTACTATTCTGGTGAATTTTGCCAGATTTTCATCAGAGGCGATCGAGTTTTTCAGGGAATGCACCAGATTGCGAAGCTCGTCGATCATATCGCCCATCATCCCCATTGCCTCCGGAATACCGGTATCATAATTGCCCCTAATAGGAACTGAAAGATCCATTACTCTGGCCGATTTGCCCGGTTTAACCGCCAAGAACCTCTCCCCCATAAGACCAATATTTTTCACCGATATAATTGCATCTTCCTTAAGAATCACATCTTTGCTGAGAATGATATCAACCTTTACGCCGTCTTCAATCAGAAAAAGATCCTTTACTTTCCCCTTCTTTATACCGGAGACCATTACTGGATCCCCTTTGGCTAAGGAACCAACCTCATCAAACAGAACCGAAACCCTGTAATTATTCTTGCCAAAGCGATATCCCTGAATCCAGATTACCGTTCCGACAAATATTACCAGCGCAAAAATGACGACAAAACCGACGCGAAATTCTATATTCTTCGTGATCATCTTATATCCACTATATACTTAGTAGTTCGGTAACATATTAAAACACTTTATCTCCGGCAACGTTCGCCGGATATAGCCCAAAAGAATAACCTATAGAGAATCCAATATAGCGACATAGTTTTCATAGCGAAATCGAGGAATATTCCCTCCCCTGACCGCCTCTTTAATCGCACAATCAGGTTCGTGAGTATGGCTGCAGCCGGTAAAACGGCATTCTCCCAAAAATTTCTGCATTTCCGGATAATACCCGGCCAAATCCGCTTTTTCCACCTTCCATAACCCCAGAACTTTTATTCCCGGACTATCGGCCACAAAACCTCCCGTCGGGAGCTCAAAAAGCTCGACCAGCGAGGTAGTGTGGATACCGCGGTTCGAGGAATCTGACACTTCCCCCACCATGAGATTTAACCCGGGGATTAATCGGTTGATAAGGGCCGTCTTCCCCACACCAGAATGGCCGGCCAGAATCGTCCTATGCTCTCTTAAAACATTCAGAACGGCATGACACCCTTCGCCGGTTATAGCCGAGGTTAATAACACCGGTATATCAATATTAGCGTATCCTTTAACAAGTTCCGCCAGAATTGCCGGTTCCCCCAAATCGACCTTATTGATAATGATGACCGGGCACATTTCTCCGATCGCGGCTACAATAAGAAATCTATCGATCAGCCCCGGTTTTAAACCGGGATTCTTGGTTGAAACAACAACTGCCAACTGATCCAAGTTAGCGGCAATTGTCTGCCTTTTGGAATCTAACCCTTTGGCCGCCCGGAAAAATACCGTGCGACGTTCCTCCACCTGCTCGATCACACCAATGCCATCCGATTCGAGCGTAACTATGACATCATCCCCCACCGCTACCGGCGTAACCGAATGGCTCTTAAATCTTAATCGGCCCCGTATCTTACAGGTAATATTTTTTCCGTGACTATGGACAATAAAAAATTTACCATGAGCGCGGACAACTACACCCTCAACCGTCATTTAGACTGTCGACTCCTTCTTCCATGAGAATATCCCGCCAATCCATTGTGGCCTCATCTTTTATTTGGCGTGAGTACCGGCGATCATCTTTTTCCTGGCCGTAATTATTTTCCATTTTTTCTCGGCGTTTGATTAAAAATCTTTGTTCCGGCACATTCTGCCTAATTGCTTTTTATAGAAACTTCATACCTTTCTCATAAAACATTACCTTGTTTTTCTTGTTAAATTGGATCGATATAAAAATATAGACCAAATCACATGGGCTTTGAAGCAGAGCTTCTGTCCAATTCTCACCGGGCATATTATCCAAAAGCACCGGATAATATTACAGATGTCAATGGGGAAAAGCAATGAAAAATATTTGTGCCTCTTATACTGATAAATGCAATTGATGATATCATTCACTTTGCTTATATTATAGGTTTATTAAGAGGCTCAGGAAATATGGCAAACTTTTTGACTAAAATATTCGGCACTAAACACGAGCGGGATGTCAAACGGATCCTTCCGCTGGTGGGTGAAATCAATGAACATTTCTCCAAGTTATCAGACCTGACTGACGAGCAGCTAAAAGGGAAAACTGACGAATTCAAGAAACGATTAGGCGAAGGCGAGACACCTGATGATATATTGCCGGAGGCCTTTGCCGTCGTCAAAGAAACCTGCGTCCGGCTCTGCGGTCAAAGCTGGGACGTGGTTGCCATAAAGACCCCATGGAATATGGTGCCGTATGATGTCCAGTTAATCGGCGGCATCGTTCTGCATCAGGGGGAAATTACCGAGATGGCTACCGGCGAGGGGAAAACTCTGGTGGCCACTTTGCCCACCTATCTTAACGCCCTCGGCGGAAAAGGGGTTCATATTGTCACGGTGAATGACTACCTGGCAAAGCGCGACAGCCAGTGGATGGGAAAAATTTTTGAATCCCTGGGGCTTACGGTCGGCTGTATCCAGAATGAGATGGATAATGCCGAGCGAAAAAACGAATACAATAAGGATATTACCTACGGCACTAATAATGAATTCGGCTTTGATTATTTGCGGGATAATATGGCCCAGACAGCCGAGGATCGGGTCCAGCGCGGTTTTAATTATGCCATTGTTGATGAGGTCGATTCGGTTCTAATAGATGAGGCTCGAACCCCCCTGATTATCTCCGGACATGTCGAGAGCACTCTTCATCAACGTTTCGCCGAAATGCAACCGATTGTAAATACTTTGGTTCGCAAACAAACCGGCTTGATAAACGAAAAAATTGCTCAAGCGGAAAAACTGCTGGCTCAGGGAGACAGTGAAAATGCCGACGAGGCCGGGAGTCTTCTTTTGGCAGCCGGTCGGGGAACGCCCAAGAACAAGAAGTATCTCAAACTTGTCAAAGAACCTGGTGTCCAGAATCTTATCACCAGTGTCGAATCGAATTACCTTCGCGATAAGAAACTCCATGAAATCGATGAAACTTTGTACTATGTGGTCGATGAGAGAGAAAACACCATTAATCTTACCGATCACGGACGCTCCCAGTTTCCCAAAGCCGAACAGGAGTTATTCACCATTCCCGATATAACCGAAGGTCTTTCCGAAATCGAGGGCGATGGCTCGCTGACACCGGAGCAAAAGACAGCCAAGACAGACGAATTATACCGCCTGCATTCGGAACGTTCCGAAAAAGTCCATTCTATCAGCCAATTATTAAAGGCCTATACGCTTTTTGAGAAGGATGTTGAATATGTCGTCCAGGACGGAAAAATATTCATTGTTGATGAATTCACCGGCCGCCTAATGCCCGGACGGCGGTATTCCGATGGCCTGCATCAGGCCATTGAAGCCAAGGAGATGGTTCAAATCGAGGGGGAATCGCAAACTCTCGCTACCATTACCCTCCAGAATTTTTTCCGGATGTATGACAAACTGGCCGGTATGACCGGCACCGCCGAGACCGAGGCGCAAGAATTCTGGAATATTTACAAACTTGATGTCGTCTGTATTCCAACGAATGAGCCGGTGCGGAGGATTGATTTTAACGATCAAATTTACCTTTCCCGTCGGGAAAAATATAATGCCATTATTGAAGAAATAATCGGATGCTATAATTCTTCCCGTCCGGTGCTGGTGGGTACCATTTCCGTTGAGGTTTCGGAAACTCTTTCCCGGATGCTGAAACGGGCCGGTGTCCCACATAATGTTCTTAATGCTAAATATCACCAGATGGAAGCTGAAATAGTTTCCAAAGCCGGACAATCCAA
>JAPLUS010000462.1 GCA_026397495.1 Candidatus Zixiibacteriota bacterium
CATGGGATCAAGGGCTGACACAACAGTGTACGGGGTTTAGCAACACTCCCTAAAGTCAAAGTAGGTCAAAATGCCGAAGGCTTTTGACTTTTTAAATATAAATGTCAAAACCACCCATCGCCACCGCACCCTTCCCCCAAGGGGATTTTGATCTACCGGGCTGAAATGAGAAATGCTGAAGAGTTCCACCCTAAGAAAATGATCCAAACAAAGATGTTAAGTTCTTATTTATCCACAAGGGTTGTGGCTTCACGGGCATGATTTTTTAGTCTGTTCACGATACGATGAGCATATGGGAAAGAGTCAATGATATCCTGTTTGATTGAATTGTAAGCGGCCGGTTGAATCGATGTTCTCTTTCGAACAGCCTCCATCAGTATAATTATCGACAATGAAGCAAATAGGGTCAGAATAGCTGATAAAATAATTGAATTCAGCCTCTTCGGGCCCGATTTTATTGTAGGCAGGCTGGGAGAATCCAAAATTCTTACTATCGGTACATCTTTTTGGACATCAAGCTTGGCGGATTGGTATTGCTGATAGAGGAAAAGATAGGTTTGAGACTTCATTTCAATTTCTCTTTGTAAACGTTTTAAAGTCGTTACGATTTCCGGGATATCGCTATTGTCCCAATCCCGATTGGCGCTTTGGAACTCCTCCAGATTGTTCTCCGCCATTTCCAATTCCTTTTGGGTTTGATCCAATTGGGCGGAAAGATAGCGGGCATTTTCTTTGGCATTGGAGCGCCGTTTGTTAAGATTGAAATCTTCCAGCTGTGCAATATACTCACGCAATATTAGTTGCGATAATTCAGGATATTTGGTCTCCACCGAAACGGTAATGACCCCGGTTTTCTTCTCAGTAGAAACCGAGGTTATCCCGGCCAGAGCTTCGTATAGCTTGTCCGGATTGTCTTCCCGAAAGTATTCCATAAGATTCAAGCTGATTTCTTTTGAGCCATATTTGAAATTGTACCTATTTGCCAGCACTCCTTTTCCTATG
The DNA here is from genome assembly GCA_026397495.1 of Candidatus Zixiibacteriota bacterium. GTDB lineage: Bacteria > Zixibacteria > MSB-5A5 > GN15 > PGXB01 > JAPLUS01. Next base: position 1,003 of record JAPLUS010000462.1, read on the forward strand.
CTTTGAGACTGGAGAATAACCGGGAAAAGTTCCGATGGGTTTTCGTCTTTTCCCACAGAATTGTCCAGACCAGCAAGCTTCTTCAGATCGCTCACTTTGTCCCGGCCAATGGACGGCAGAATGGTGCCCATGGAAATATACTTATTGGGAATCAGAAACATGAAGGCGGCAGTGATAATTGTCACAATTGTGACGGCGCCAAAAATCCGCTTCTTCTTTCTTAAGATGATTGAAAACATTTCTATTAGATTGAACGAGGCTGCATCTACATTGTTAAGGGCGGCCATACTACCGTCAACCCCTGAATTGGCAGAGTTTTTCTGCGAGGAATTTCTTAATGTCATCCTACCATCCATATTTCACCAAAGAGTTATATAGGCAAATAATGTGCCAGATTTGCCTTCCAAATGATTGTCTGACTATTCCTTCCCGCAATGGGTTAGGACGGAATTTAACTACACTTTTTTCAACCCCGGCAATTTCATGAAAATATGCGGAAACCTTTTCCCCTCTTGTGGTGAACTTTTTCATATTTCTATCGGCTCCCTAGGAACCCTTTCGGACTGTAAATGAGGAACTTGATAATCGGCTGGTTTCCCTTCGGCCAA
>JAPLUS010000188.1 GCA_026397495.1 Candidatus Zixiibacteriota bacterium
TCTTTGGTGGCCGTGATTTTGGCCGAACGTGAAAGATCGGACATCTTCGGAATTGCCACTCCGGCAACAATCCCCAGAATAACGATGATTATTACCAATTCAACCAGCGTAAAGCCTCTTTTCGACTTGCTTCGCCTGCCGCCCGCCTGCCGTGCAAGGACGCGCAGGACAGATAGAGTCCTATCCTTTAGGGAGCCAAACATATTTACGCCCTCTGTTTTAAAACCCGGCTGAGGTTAGAAGGGAGACAGCTAATGTCTCCCTGAAATCCTCCGCCGGTATGTTTGCCGAATGATTATTACCCGCTCAATCGGCGTGAAATCTCTTACCAAGTATTTGAACCACCGGATGCAGTGTTCGACCAGATCTCTCCAGTTGAAGCCAAATAAGCCCAGCCGCACCCGCCGGCCACAACGGTCCCCTTGGTGACGCCAACCACAATACTGTCGGACAGTGAGTCAACGCTGATATAGGGATTGGGGGGAATGGCTTGCACCATAACCGTATCAATGGTTCTCAATTTGGCAAGTGTCGGCCAGCTGGCAGTACCGTCCTTTACTGCGGTAGTAGCATAGTAAATCGAAATCCCGGATCTTAGCCCGCCAATGGCCCCTTTGCAAGCCGCCGCTTTGGCTTCTGCGGTAAGGTCACTATATTTGGGGATGGCCACGGCCACCAATATGCCAAGAATGGCTATAATGACGGCCAGCTCGATTAGCGTAAAGCCCCTGTGGTTTGAAAACTTCGCGAAAGACATACTGTCTCCTCGTAGTTAGATGGTTAGTATTATTCCTCTCATAGAGTTGTCGGATTTTTGAATCAATTCTTTACCCTCCTTTGAATACTTTAATTAGGCTCCACATTGGCAAGAATACCGCCAGCGCCACGACCAGAACAAAACCGGCCAAAACAACGGTCAAAATCGGTTCCAGAAGGGCCGTCAGCTGACGGGATTTATAATCTACTTCTTTACTATAGTGGATGGATATCTCGTTAAGCATGCTCTCGATCGAACCGCTTTCAAGGCCGACCTTTATCATTTGAAGAGCCATTGTCGGGAAAAAGGACAATTTGCCGATTAAATCGTTCAATTCTCTCCCTTCTTTGAAAGATTCCGCTAGCATTCCGATTTCAAGGGTCAGGCGGGAATTTTTCAATGTCCCGCCCAGCATTTCCAATGCCTTCACGATCGGAATGCCGCTCTTTATCAAGAGATGAAACATATATGAAAAGCGGGCAATGTTCCCTTTAATGATTAACTCTCCGAATACAATTATCTTGAGAAAAGCGGTATCAAAGAAAAGCTTCCCCGAAGGGGAGGAATAAATCTTCTTCAGGGTTGCCCCGATGGCCACGATAACAGCCAAAACAATTATCCAGTAGCGAGTTATTATTTGGTTTGTCAGTATCAAGATTCTGGTCGGGAGGGGAAGCTGGACTCCGTTCATTGAAAAGAGCTCGACGAAACGGGGAATAACAAAAGTTATGATAACAACGAAAACAACGGCTATAGCGATGATAACCATAATAGGGTATCTGACCGCGGATTTTATTTGACGATTTAATTCAAGGTCTCTCTCCAGCATTATTGCCAGAGCATCCAGTATTTGATCCAGTTTTCCAGAGGCTTCCCCGGCCGCTATCGAAGCGGTATATATTTTTGAGAAAAGGGCCGGGAAGCCGGCCATTGCCTCCGAAAGGGCCTTACCGGATTCCACCGAGGCCCGAATTCTTTCAAGCGCTCGGTTGAAGTAACTTTCGGGGGGGCCGATTTTTATAATAGATAAGGCCTTTAACAAGGGGACACCGGCTTGATATAAAGTTGATAGGTTACGGGTAAAGAAGATTAGATCCTCATACTGCTGGCTTTTCATAAAGCCGAAAAACATCGGCTTCTGCTCTCGTTTTTGGAGTTTAATTGAAATCGGCATTAAGTCCTGCTCGTCGAGAATGGCGGCGACCCGATCGGCGGTTTCAGCTTGAATAATTCCGGTTCGCTTTATCCCGCTTCTGGTGCGGGCTGAATATAAATAGGTTTCAGGCATTTATGGCTACTCTCTCGCCCTGGGGGCGTTCGGAAGCATTTTTCTCGTTTAAGGATGTAACCCGTAGTAATTCCTCCAGGCAGACCATTCCCGTTCTAACCTTTTCAAGGCCGGCTTGGAACAGAGGGTGATAACCTCGGGTATAAGCATAATTTCTTCTTTGCAGATCGGAGCTGCCGTTGATAATCATTTCACTCATAGTATCGTCGATATCGACCAATTCATAGATGGCCGTCTGCCCAATGTAGCCAGTCATACGGCATTTATTGCATCCCGTGCTTCTCATGAATTTGATATTTTCCACTGAGTTGGTCAGGCCGGCAATGCGGAGCTGTATCTCATGCGGCTGATATTCCTCCTGACAATGGGGGCAATTGGTTCTCAACAATCTCTGGGCGAGAACACCCTTGAGTGATGAGGCCACTAAGTAGTTTTCAATCCCCATATCAATCAATCGGGTAATACTGCTGGGAGCATCGTTAGTATGCAGAGTGGAAAATACCAGATGACCGGTAAGAGCTGAGCGAACCGCCATCACGGCCGTCTCGGCGTCTCGTATTTCACCAATCATTATGATATCCGGGTTCTGGCGAAGGATATGGCGGAGGGAAATTGCAAAAGTGAGGCCGGCCTTTTCATTGGTCTGCACTTGGTTGACCAGAGGTATGGAATACTCTACCGGATCTTCTACGGTGATCATATTTTTCTCAATGGAGTTAATTTCCTGCAAGACTGAATACAAGGTCGTTGTCTTGCCGCTGGAAGTCGGGCCGGTGATTAAAATCAAACCTTCTTTCTTCCTTATTAAATCGGTCCATTTTTCCAGGATCTCCGGTGAAAATCCCAGCTGTTCCATTCCGATATTAAGAATTCTCCTGTCCAATATCCTTATCACCACTTTTTCGCCATGAATTGTAGGCAGGGTGGAAATCCGCAAGTCGATATCAAAACCGTCGATTTTCATATAGAGACGGCCATCCTGAGGAAGCCTTTTTTCGGAGACATCCATATTGGAGGCTACTTTAATGCGAGAAATTATTTCCGACTGTAAGGTCTTAGGTGGCGCCGCCTCTTCTTTCATCACGCCATTGACTCGATACCGAATCCGGAGCTGATTCTCATCCGGCTCGATATGAATATCGGAGGCGTGGTCTTTGACGGCCTGAGTGATAATCAGATTGACTAATTTGACGACAGGAGTGTCGCGGTCGGCGGCGGAGAACGGATCAGAATCATCAGCAACTATCTGACCGGACGAATAATCTCCGATAACACCGCTCATTGAATCGGCGACAGAATAATACTGGTCAATGGCGGCGCTGATTTCCGACTGGGAGGCAATAACCCTCTTGATGTCGCACTTTGTCAGATATTTTAATTCGTCGATGGCGATAATATTAAGCGGTTCCGCCATAGCAATGGTTAGATTCTTGCCGATTTTGAATACAGGAATAAGACAATATCGACGAGCTATCTCGACCGGTACCAGCGATACTATCACGGGGTCAATAACCAGTGACCCGAGAGTAATTTTGGGTATCTGGAGGCGTTCGGAGACCGCCTCCATTAGCTGGTCTTCCGTAATCAACCCGTTGGTCACCAATATCTGGCCGACCTTCAGACCCGATTTTTCTTGTTCCTTTAGGGCTTCGGCCAGCTGAGCAGAGGTAATAAGCCCCTTCTCGATGATAATATCGCCGATTTTTTTTCTAATCATTATTCCCGTAACCGCTTTTATATCACTCTACTAATCGGTAGAATCGGGAAATACCTTTACCTCCGGTATCTTATCGCCGGCGCCCTTTTATTGAATTTGTTCAGGGGAATGACTTGGAAGGTATCAGATCAAGATGGATAAGCGGAAGTGGTTCAGCGAAGTATAAATGATACATCTATATAGTGGAAATCTTTGCCCGTTGGTCGAAATAGCATTTTTTCCTTGCCCCAAATGAATGAATCCGATATTTTAAAGATATAAATCCCGGAATTAAATTATTATCTGCTCTTGACAATCTGACGGGATTCTAAAAAAAGCGATGACAGTCCGCAATAAGTCATTTCAAACAAATTGGAGGTCAAAATGAAAAGGTACTGGGTATTAAACATTTTTTTCATTTTTCTATTTTCATTCTTCGCGAGTGGGTCATATGGTCAACAACAAATGGCCACGCCTCACCCGCTTCGCTTTGCCATCATTGGCGATCGGACCGGGAGTCATCGGCCGGGGATCTATGAAGAAATAGTTGTCGAGGTGGAGAGAATGCGCCCCGATTTTGTCATCACCGTTGGCGATATGATAGAGGATTCACAGGATACCGCCTGGTTGGAGAAAGAGTGGAAAGAGTATAAATCAATTATCGCTCCGCTGACTATGCCAATCTATTTTACGCCCGGAAATAATGATATAGCTTTTGATATAGCCCTAGGGCCCTACGAGCGCAATATCGGCCAGCCCTATTATTCTTTTGATAGGCCGGAAATTTATGCTCATTTCATTATCCTTGATAATAGTCGATGGGAGTCGAGTAAAGAACTCCCCAAAGAGCAGATAGATTGGCTAATTGCCGATTTAAAAAGCCATCCCCAGAGAAACTACTACAACACCCTTGTCTTTTTTCATAAGCCTTTTTGGTTTGAGACCTTAACCGAAGGACGAGCGGATACTCTCCATACTTTATTCAAGAATTTTGGGGTTAGGGCTGTTTTTAATGGCCATTTTCATCAATATCATAGCGCCAAAT
>JAPLUS010000321.1 GCA_026397495.1 Candidatus Zixiibacteriota bacterium
GCAAATTGGGGTTGATTCGGCTTCGCGGTTTTGGCAATTACACCATCCGGATAGATAAGCCGACTTTATTCTTAAATTCAATTGTGGGACGGCAAGCCCGTTATACCACCGAAGATATACAGAACTACCTGCGCGATGTAATTATCGCCCGACTCAATGATCTTCTTGGTGAAAAACTGAATACGATTTTGGATCTTCCCGCTCAATATACCGAATTGGCCCTTCAGTTTAAGGAATTGATTCGAATCGAATTCGAAAAATACGGTATGATTCTGGTGGATTTCTTCATCTCATCAATCACCCCGCCGGATGAGGTCTCCCAAATGATAGACCAGCGTTCCGGGTTGGAGGCGGTTGGCGATCTGGACAAATTCTTGAAATTTGAAATGGCCAAAGGATTGGGAGCCGCTGGCGGAATGGCCGCGGCCGGCTCGGGAATGGGAATGGCCGCCGGAGTGGGAGTAATGATGCCGTCTATGATGTCCAAGGTTTTTTCACCGCAACAGACCGAATTGAAATCGGAATCGATCCCGACGGTAACCTGTCCGAAATGCCATACCGACACTCCGGAACAATCGCGCTATTGCTATCGCTGCGGGCATCCGATGTTTTCACAGAATATTTGCCCATCCTGCAATGGGGAATTGCCGACCGAAGCTGTTTTTTGTCTCCATTGCGGATTTAAGCTCAGCGCCAAGCCCAAATGTCCACACTGCTCGGCGGAACTGATATCCGGCTCAAAGTACTGCGGCTCGTGCGGCAAACCGGCAAGCGGCAATGATACCAAGCCGGCCTAAGACTCGCCTGCCAAACGAGCGGGGCGGCTTCTATATTGGCGTTACCTGTCCCGGTTGCGGGGGAGAACTCGAACTGCAATCAGGCTTCTTTGTTCTAACTTGTCTGCATTGCCGCTCCGTATTGAGGATAATACAACCGGACACCGCTCCGGCTTATCTTATAAAAAGCAAGTTGTCAAAAAACGAGGCTCGCTTTCACCTCGACCAATTCCTTAAACAGAATCATCTCCCTTTGACCGGCTTCGATATGGTGATTGAAGCATTATACTATCCTTATTGGAAAATTGACGCTATTGTTCTGAAGCTTCGCCATAGAATAGAAGAATTCCTGCCAAGCTATGAGGATTCTCCTGAACGGGAAGACCCTTTCAAAGAAAAGAAGACCGAGATAATGCTTGCTCCCTTTATGACGACCTTCGCCGCCGGTCCGGATGACGACCGGATTCCTTTTTCTATCGGGATGCGTTCGGAATATATCAAACTTTTTCCTTATTCGGAGGAGAATATCGAAAATGATTTTGGCAGTATGCCGGCGATAAAACCATGGGCCGATATGCAGGGCAACATGCGGAAAAATGCCGCCAATCTTGGCAATATGGCTATGGATAATTCAGGCAAAAATAGGACGGAGCTATTTCGCCCGATTGGAGCCATTGTCTTTTTCCCCTATTATATATTTAAGAGCGTTCTGGATTCACAAGAACACTGCTTTACTATTGACGGTGTTACGGGTAGGGTTCTCAATGATATTATCAATCGCCCTTTTTCCAAAGAGGGAAAAGGTCCCGGCGTTCCCCAATTGGAATTCGGCAAATTGAAGGTGGAATTCCATCGCTGTCCTAACTGCGGAGTGGAATTGCCGCCGGAACAATCCTATATTTATATATGTCATAACTGCCAGCAATTAATACAGCTTGAAAAAAACCTTCTCTTCAACGGGAAAATAGATGTGGCTGTCTCGGCCGGCGGCAAAAGCGACCTGCTTTTACCATTCTGGACCCTGAAACTTCCCCCCGATTCGACCCGACAGCTCCAAACAATGTTTGGGGGTATTTACAACTCCGATCGTTTGGTTATCCCCGGCTTTAAAATATTGAATTTTGAGGCGATGTACCGTCTCGCCAAAAAGATTTCCTCGGCCCTGCCAAAAATCAATTTTTCACAG
>JAPLUS010000145.1 GCA_026397495.1 Candidatus Zixiibacteriota bacterium
GGGGCTTAAGTAAAGGGAGAGTCTACGCCATTGTGATCATTTTGGTAGTCTCGGCTATTGTTACTCCGACCCCTGATATTTTTAATCAGCTTCTCCTGGCGGTGCCGCTCTATTTGCTTTATGAAATTAGCATTATTGTTGTAAGATTTACGGCTAAAAATAAGGAAAAAGCCGGATAATATGAATGCTGTAAAAAAGTGGATATTGGCCGTGCGAGCTCCCTTTTTCTCCGCGTGTGCCATGCCGGTAATATTCGGGGCAACCTTGGCTTACTATGAAACCGGCAATTTTCATTGGTGGTATTTTGGGATTACTCTGCTGGGGCTGATTGCGGCGCATGCCGGGGCCAATCTGGCCAATGACTATTTCGATCATAAGACAAAAGATGATGAGATCAATCCCAACTTCACTCCTTTCTCCGGCGGGAGCAGAATGATTCAGAATGGGATTCTTTCCGCCCGGGCAATTTTAAGGGGAGCTTTTATATCCTATGTTTTAGCCCTGGTGGCAGGGATTTATCTTACCGCCGTAACGCCCGGCTATTGGGTGCTGATACTGGCGGTGGCCGGATTTATGGGTGGTTTCTTCTATACCGCCGGCAAATTCGCCTTTGCCTATCATGGGCTGGGGGAACTGACTATTTTGGTTAATTTTGGAATTTTGCCGGTGATGGGCTCATATTATGTCCAGACCGGAGCTTTTAGTTGGTCGGCCTTTTGGACCTCATTCCCGATAGGATTTCTTATCACCGCTATTCTCTATATAAACCAGTTTCCCGATTATGATGCCGACAAGGCGGTGAGGAAAAATCATCTGGTCGTTGCCTTGGGGAAAGAAAAAGCCAGGGCGGGATATTATTTTCTTATATATGGAAGCTATGCCGCGATTATGTTATTAGTCTTATTCGGCTATCTGACTCCATATTCGCTGGCAGCTCTATTGTCATTGCCGATTGCCGTCAAAACAACCAGGATTTTTGCGGCGAATTATAATAAGATTAAAGAGCTGATACCGGCCCAGGCCGGCACTATTCAAGTCCATACCTTAGTCGGTCTCCTGATGTCAATCGGTTGTGTCGTCGGCGCTCTTCTTAAAAAGGTAAGATAAGCCCCTTGACTTGCGGCAGGATCATCGATAAATTCTAAGTAGGATATTTTAAGCGGGCGTAATTCAGCGGTAGAATGCAAGCTTCCCAAGCTTGACGTCGTGGGTTCGACCCCCATCGCCCGCTTTAATTATTATGAAAATTATTGCCATAGATCCCCAATCGCCTCTGCTTGGACTGATTCATACCGGGTTTAAGCTTACCCATATCGACGGAGTAAGAGTCAGAGATAGTATTGACTGCCGGTATAAATTAGCCAATGAGACAGCCCGCTTGGAATTCGAAGATATAAGCGGGCGAAAATTATATTTTCAGATTCGGTTTGAGCAAAACAATGACCTGGGGCTGACTTTTGAAGATGATAAAATTTTAACCTGCCGGAATAAATGTATTTTTTGTTTTATTCACCAGCAGCCAAAGGGAATGAGACATTCCTTGTATGTCAAAGACGATGATTATCGTCTTTCATTCACCCATGGCAACTTCATTTCCCTATCAAATATAACCAGGATTGATAGGGAAAGAATCGTCGAACAGAGATTGTCTCCTTTATATATCTCCGTTCATTCAACCGATGATAGTCTCCGTCGGCGGCTATTCGGCAATGACAAACTCCCCGCCATATTTCCGGAATTAGAATATTTTGTTAAGGCCGGTATCAAGATGCACACGCAAGTAGTAGTCTGCCCCGGAATTAATGATGGCGCCCATCTGGAGAAAACCATAAATGATCTCTTTAGTCTTAATTCCGGTGTTCTGACGGTGGGGATTGTGCCGGTCGGCTTGACCAAATATAGGGAAAAGTTAGCGGATATAATCCCCTTCAATACAATAATGGCGAGAAATATCATCAGTTATCTGCATCTCCGTCAGAGGGAATTCCATAAGAAATGCGGCTCAAGATTTGTCTTTTGTGCCGATGAGCTTTATATACTTGCCAGAAGAAAACTCCCGGCACTATATGAATATGAGGAAATAGCCCAATTTGAAAATGGGATAGGGATGATGCGGACCTTCCTGGCTGACTTCAATCGGAAGAGAAGATTCCTGAAAAAAGGGAAACGTCATATCAGAATGGCCGTCTTGACCGGCCGATTGGCCTTTGATATCTTTAAAGAAAATATTATTTTACCTCTCTGTCGGGCGGGACTAAAAATCGATATATTTCCGGTGGAAAACCGCTTTTGGGGAAAACAGATAACAGTCAGCGGTCTTTTGACCGGAAGAGATATACTGGCCAAGATTAAGACGCTTTCCGGCCAATATGATGTTGTCTTGCTGCCGCCAAATTGTTTGAATGGCGATGGATTGTTCCTTGATGACCTTACTCTGGATGATCTGCGAAATAAAACAGATGTTGAGATTATGGCCGGTTCCTATAGTATGATTGATACGGTAAAAGAGGTGCTGGGATGAGTTATCCCTTAGTGGCCATTATTGGACGCCCGAATGTGGGGAAGTCATCGCTCTTTAACCGCTTTCTGCATAAGAGACTGGCTATAGTCGATGATAAGCCGGGGATTACGCGAGATCGAAATTATTCTCTTTGCGAGTGGGCCGGGAGGGAGTTCTTTTTGATTGATACCGGCGGGATGCTTCCCGGTTCAAAAACCGGAATTGAAAAGATGGTTCTGGAACAAGCCGAGATAGCTATAGAGCAAGCGGATCTGGTTATCCTGGTGGTCGATTGTATGACCGGTCCGGATAGTACTGACCGGAAAATTGCCGCTACCTTGATGAAAGCAGACAAAAAAGTGGTTCTCATGGCCAACAAGGCCGATAACCAGCACTATGAAAATGAGCGATATCAATTCGAAAAGCTTGGATTGGGCGAGCCCTTGCCTGTCTCGGCTACGGCGGGATTGGGAATAGGGGAGGCGCTGGATTGTATTCTTGGGCTTCTTCCTGAAGAAAAAAAACCGGCGGACACTGAAACCAGGGATATTAGAATCGCGGTTATCGGACGTCCTAATGTCGGGAAATCATCGTTTATCAATCGTCTAATTGGTGAAGAGCGGGTAATTGTCTCAGCCATTCCGGGCACAACCCGTGATGCGGTTGATACCCCTTTTGAATTAAACGGCAAAAAATATACGCTGATTGATACCGCCGGATTAAAACACAGGCCCAAGGTTATGGAAGATATAGATTTTTATATTACCCTGCGAACTCTACGGGCCATCGAGAATTGCCATATTGCGGTAGTGCTTGTGGATGCTTCGGCAGGGCTGGTTGTTCAGGATCTGAAAATTATTGAAGATGCTCTTGAAGCCAATCGGGGAATAGTTCTGGCGGTCAATAAATGGGATCTGATTGAGAAGGATGAAAAAACGGCATCTTATTTTACGGCTCAAATTAAGGCCTATGCCCAGACTTTGGCCTTTATTCCGATTATTTATATCTCTTCTTTGTCCGGACAGAGGGTGACCAAAACCATCTCTTTGGTTG
>JAPLUS010000164.1 GCA_026397495.1 Candidatus Zixiibacteriota bacterium
ATCATTTGGACCATTCGATCTCAGGCGGGGCGATATCGCTCCCTTTACTTTTGCCATTGTCGCCGGTCAAAGTTTCCATCCTGGAAAATATTACACGGGAGCCACTGATTTCACCAATCTTGGTTTAAGTGCCCTATGGGCCGGCTGGATTTATGATAATCCCGGTGTTGATACTGATGGCGACGGGTACAAAGGGGAATATCATATCTTTTGTCTCGATTCCATCTTATCACGAGTTGATACGAATATGCAGCAGGGCAGCCCGACTTTTGACACTATCTGGTATTGCCGATACGGAGATACAATATATTATCAGGGTGATGGGGTTCCCGATTTCAAAGGCGCTTCTCCGCCACCCAGTCCGACCGTAACGCTTTTCCCCGGAATTGATAAGTTTAATCGGGGTCAAATAATTGCCAGATGGAACGGACAACTATCTGAAACGACTCCCGATCAATTCAGTCAGCAGATTGATTTTGAGGGTTATCGGGTTTATACCTCCCTTACCGGAAAAGTCGACGATTACTCCCTGCTTTCTTCCTATGATGTTGAAAACTATGATCGCTGGGAATATGATAAAGACAATAAGATTTGGAATATCGTGAATAGACCATACACCATGAGTTTGTTACGGCAGATGTATGGGGATAATTTCAACCCCACCTATTATTATAATTCCGATCATCTCTTTGCATTTTATAACTTCCGCACACGGAAATATGAAGAATACTATTTTACACGGCATGACTGGAATCAATCAAATTACCGAGATACAACTAAAATTCACAAAGTATATCCGGATCAACCTTATCCTTCAACATTGAATCGCGATAGCGCCGCTATGTTTTACCCAAATGAGGTGACTTCTGAAGGCCAATTGAAATACTTTGAATATGAATATATTTTAAAGCATTTGCTCCCTTCTCAGCAATACTATATGTCAGTAACGGTCTTTGATCAGGGATTTCCCGCCAAAGGATTACGCCCTCTGGAAACAGCGCCCAATCTTAATGCTCAGCGGGAGTTTGCGCAAAATTCCAGCGCCCTAGTCAGGGAGAAGAAACTAAATGTAATTGTATATCCCAATCCATATCGGATTGATGCCAACTATCGGGAACGTTTTGAAGGATGGGAAAGGCCTGATTTGCCGGAATCAAGAATTCATACCATTCATTTTACCAATCTGCCTAATCGATGCACTATTAAAATATATACGCTTGCTGGTGATTTAATAAGGAAGATCAATCATGATTTCGCCGAGGGTCAAGCCGGAAGTATGCACGAGTCATGGGATCTCATATCAAGAAATACGATGGAAGTGGTTTCCGGAATCTATTATTACACGGTTGAATCAGAGATCGGCAATCAAATCGGCAAATTGGTCATTATAAGATAATCATTTTCTATATATATTCAGTTCCTTAGGAAGATAATGAGCAAGTTTTTTAAAACCGGCGGCGGCGATGACGGCCAAAAAAGCGATTATTCCCCACATATAGATAAAATCCGGTTTTGTCCAATCAAGTAGTATCCCTCCCAAGAGGGGCCCCAGGGACCATCCCGCCGAGACCGCAAATCCATATATCCCCATATAACGACCCACCTGGCCATGAGGCGCCAGATTAGCGGCGATTGATAAGGCCGCCGGAGAAACAAAATTCTCCCCTATGGTTATAATTATAAACGCCAAAATAAAGAGATGAAATGTTGATGAAATACCGATGGAAAGATAACCAATGGCATATATCAGGGAGCCAAGGGCCAGTTGGGTTGACAGTGGTGTCTTTCTCAAGAACCTTGTGATCGGAACCTGCAAAAATGTTACCGCCAAGCCATTGATGGTAAAAAGAAAACCAAGTTGTGTTTTTGATATTCCTTTAAAATCGACTGAATAGAGCGAAAAGGGAGCTATCATTTGACCAATCACAAGATAAAGCACAAAAACAAGACCGGCATATATAAGAATAGCTCTATTCCCCCTCATTGAAAGTAGCTCTTTCAGCCCGGATGTTTTTCCATTCCCATCATATGTTTTGATTCCCCTGAGGAATATTCCCAAAATCACTCCGGAAATAAATGTCAGGACTGCAGAAATAATAAATAAAATGGCGTAGGAGCTGTTAGCAAGGTATCCGCCAAGCGCCGGTCCAAGCGCCCATCCCAAATTGTCCGTTACGCGGATAATCGCATATCCCTCGAGCCGATCATGGGCTTTGACCAAATCAGCCACAGCTGCATTGGCAGCGGGCTGAAAAACGGAACCCACTATAAAGCTAATGAGTATCGTGGCGCCAATTTGATAAAAACCCCAGTGCGCATAAATGGCATAGGCAATAGACAAGAGTGTGAACGCACGTAATAGCTGTGCCAATACCATCAAATGATACCGCCCCACCCGGTCCGATAACTCCCCTCCGAAAGCCTGAGAAATAGCACGGACGATCCCGGCCATACCAAAAAATATTCCAATTTGTGAGAGAGATACCCCCAATTGAGAATGAAAATAAATGGAAATAAAAGGTATTGCCACGGCAAAACCCATCGATGATGCCAGCCAGCCGACTGACAATATCCAGAACCGGTGATCGTATTTTCTAAGGAGTTCGAATCTCATGCCGGCTTGTTCTTCTTATTTGGACCTTTATTTGATGACCTCAAATATACAATCTATTCCTATTTTCAGGCAATGACTCATTTCGTAGCATTATGGATCATAATAATATATCAGGTTATATTAAAGGGAACGCCATAATAACCACAATGGCAATTTATTGTTATGCATATAATAGATTATTAATAAATTGATATTTGGACCCAGCTAACAAGACAAAATGAACTATCAGACCTTGCCTATCAGCCAATCATCCTTTATACTATTAAATAATATGCCAAGAAAGGATCCATAATGAAGGATAACCGTAATGACACTCTCGCAAAAAATCTAATTGATTATTCTGTCTCTCTCAAACGGGGTGAAATATTATACCTTGAAACCAAAGGGATCGCGGCCCTTGAGTTGTCAAAAGCAATAGTGAAATATGCCACCGAAAAAGGGGCTATTCCCTTTTGGTATTATAATGATGAATCGCTTCTGCGCCAGTTCCTAAAATCCGCCACTGAGGAACAGATAAAAATACTTGCTGATTTTCATCTTGATCTGATGAAGAAAGCGGCCGCCTATATCGGCGTCAGAGGATCAGAAAACCCCTTCGACCTTTCTGATATCGACCGCAAGCAAATGACTAATTTCAAAAGGATTTTCGATAAACCGGTGCATATTGAAGAGCGAGTAAAGCGAACCAAGTGGGTGGTCCTGCGCTATCCAAACAATGCGATGGCTCAGTTGGCGGAAACATCACAGGAATATTTCGAAGATTTCTATTACGAAGTATGTAATCTCAATTATGCCAAAATGTCTGCGGCCATGGAACCATTGGTGGAGCTGGTGCGAAATACCGATAATGTCCGGATCACTGCTCCCGGTACTGACCTGACCTTTTCAATTAAGGGAATTGAAGTTGTCAAATGTGATGGGACTCGAAATATCCCCGACGGTGAGGTCTATACGGCGCCGGTCAGAGAATCTATAAATGGGACCATTAGATACAACACCCCTTCCCTTTACGAGGGATTTGTATACAACGACATCTGTTTTGCTTTCAAAAACGGAAAAATCATAAAGGCAACTTCCTCATCATTCGAAGACAGATTAAATCAGATACTTGATAGGGACGAAAACGCCCGCTATGTGGGAGAATTCGCAATTGGAGTGAATCCCTTCATACTACATCCAATGAAAGACACTCTCTTTGATGAGAAAATCCGAGGCTCAATTCATATAACCCCCGGCAGTTGTTATGATGAAGCTCCGAATGGGAATATGTCGACGATTCACTGGGATCTGATATTAATTCAAAGAAAGGATTACGGGGGCGGTGAAATTTATTTCGACGGCAAATTGATAAGAAAAGACGGTATCTTCACTGATTCCAAAATGGAAGAGGCCTTCTCTGAGAAAAATCTGCGAAGGTAATATCGCAGTCGAGACCTAAGATGGTTATTGGTCGGGTTTATTAGATTAAATTGCCGTGGAACGGCGAACCTTCTCGTAGCCCTCTTTGATTATTCTCACCACTTCATCCGGATCGTCGGTCAACGAAAATAGGCTCAGTTCCTCTTTAGAGAGAGTGCCGGTTCGAATTGGACTTGAGATAAGCCAGTCAATCAATCCTCCCCAGAATTCCGAACCCACCAATACCACCGGGAATTCAAATATTTTCTTGGTCTGTATCAAAGTCAGTGATTCGAATAATTCATCAAGTGTCCCAAAGCCGCCGGGCATAATCACAAAAGCGGAGGCATATTTAACAAACATCACCTTACGGGCGAAAAAATATCTAAAATAGAGAGAAATATCTTGATATTTATTAGCTTTTTGTTCAACCGGTATATCAATATTAAGACCGACCGACTTGGAGGCACCTTCCTGCGCACCCTGATTGGATGCCTCCATAATACCGGGGCCGCCACCGGTTATGACGGCAAAGCCTGACTCTGACAGCTTTCTGGAAATTTCCCTGGCAATTTGATAATACTTCGATTCCGGAACCAAAACCGATGACCCGAATATGGATACCGCCGGATGCAAAGTCCGCAAGGTCTCAAAACCATCTACAAATTCAGACATAATCCGAAAGACTGACCAGGTATCGTCATGGGTACCATTTCTTTTTAACTCATCCATTTAATATCAACCTCGATAAGGAATCCTTACCTAATAATAATCGACAAAATTATAGAACTTTCAATAGTTTTTATCATATTTCTGTCAAAAGGACGCCCGCCATAACAATAATACCTCCGATGACGAAATCGGCACTAATCGGCTCAGCCAAGACAACAGCTGAGACAGCTGAAGCAATAATTGGCTGGATATTCTGTACGACGGCCACCCGTGAAGCTTCCATATATTTCAATATCCAATACCACAGGAAATAGGCCAAGGTCGAAATAACAACAGCCATATAGATTATGGAAAACCAGGTCAGC
>JAPLUS010000241.1 GCA_026397495.1 Candidatus Zixiibacteriota bacterium
CCAAAATGGATTATGACACCATACCTGCGCCATCTGAAGGCGAGTTTATGGCCAAGATAGCTGAGGCTGACGAAAAAAAGAAATACCGACGGCCAAGAAGCAGATAATAAGGCGTTGCATCTAACCATTATTCCGCTGCGCTCCATTGCAGACGGTATTTCATTCTGCCAATAAAACTGCGAAAGCTCGAGTTACATCCTGCCGAGGGAAGATAACCTGACGGCTGGTCATTTTATTTTTTTCACTTCCCGTCTTTAGAAAGGGTTTAATTTTGTTTATGGACTGCTATGGCAAGAAAAAGTCATTCACTTCGAGAAAGCGCTTGACACGATAATTTATTTGGACTATAATCTCTGTGTAGTAATTGACGATATTGATATATATTGACACGGAAACTATATGACAAAAAATAAGCCACAAAAACAACGTAAGACATTGAATGATAAGGCAATCATTAGTATTTTAGCTCGTTCCAATATCAGTGGTTTGGTTAGCGTGCCTGAAGCGGCCAAAGTGCTCAAGAAGAGTTCTCTTAATGTTGCGTCGACTTTGGCCCATTTAGAGAAAAAAGGCTGGATCAAGCGTGTGAAAAAAGGTACTTACTTCATCCTTCCCTTGGAAGCCACAAAACGCGAAGGCGGCATTGCCGGTGATCCCTGGGTGGTGGCTTCCGTTCTATATAAACCCTGCTACATTGGTGGTTGGTCGGCTGTGGAGCACTGGGAACTAACCGAGCAACTCTTTCGCTCAACATTCGTAGTTACTTCTGCCAATATAAGAACCAAAGAACAAAATATCCTGGGCAACGACTATCGCATAGTCCGCGTCAGCAAGGAAAAAGTCGAAAAATTATCTTCGGTGTGGAGAGGCAGTATCCAAATTAACATATCTGATAGAGAACGTACGCTAATCGATGGCTGCGCCAATCCATCATGGGTGGGTGGATTCCGTCAGCTGGCAGATATGTTGGGGGTTTACCTATCTTCTGAATACAGAAACGACGCCAAGCTATTGGATTGCGCTCACGAAGCTGGGAAAGGTTCAATTTATAAACGCCTGGGTTTCTTGTTGGAGAAGTTTGATCCCAAGGTGAAGAAACTAATCGTAGCGCTCAAAGCGAAAATAACCTCAGGTATCATAAAACTCGATCCAATGGTCGCTTCAAAGGGGAAACTAAATTCGACCTGGGGCGTTTGGGAGAACATCTCTATTTAATTGTTATTAAAATGATACCCAAACAGGAAATACTCGATCGTTCACAAGAATGGCAATTAAGGCCTAATGTTG
Organism: Candidatus Zixiibacteriota bacterium; assembly: GCA_026397495.1. Lineage (GTDB taxonomy): Bacteria > Zixibacteria > MSB-5A5 > GN15 > PGXB01 > JAPLUS01. The sequence continues at coordinate 1,288 of JAPLUS010000241.1, forward strand.
TGGAAAAAGACTATGTCATAGGGTGGTTATTGTGGGGTTTGGCGAATTTCCCACCATTGAAAGATACCTGGATTTTCAAAGGCGGTACCTGTCTGAAGAAATGCTTCATTGAAACCTATCGATTTTCTGAGGACCTTGATTTTACAATATTACCAAATGGCATAATCAGGGCGACTGAGGTCGCAGCCATGTTACCTGATTTATTAAAGCCAGTAAATGAGGCATCGGGAATAGATTTTTCAATACAATTCCCGAAATTCAGGGATCGGCCGACTTTTGGTTCAACCGAAGGCAGAATATATTACCAAGGTCCGCTCCAGATTCCTTCCCCTCCAGCAGTTAAATTCGACCTAAATGGAACCGAAGAAGTGGTCCAACCATCGGTCTTGCGCACTATTGCCCACCCATATGGGGATTCATTTCCCGAAAATAGCAACAAGACCGTGCGCTGCTACGGCCTGGAAGAAGTCTTTGCCGAAAAAATCCGAGCTTTAGGTGAGCGATATAGGCCCAGGGACTTATACGACGTCGTCAATCTTTACCGCCGGAGAGATTTACGAATTGCCCCTTCCCTGATTCTGTCCGTTTTGGAAAAGAAATGCCAATCAAAAGGCATTCCTGTCCCGACATATGAGTCATTGGTGAATTCCCCGCTCCATGCAGAACTGGAAAGCGAGTGGGCGAACATGCTGGCACATCAACTGCCCGCGCTGCCGCCGATTGAGGCATTCTTGAGCGAACTTCAGACTATTTTCAAATGGTTACGTGGAGAAGTTGAACCAGTGCAGCTGCAGAGTATAGATGCAGTAGACGAAAACATTGATCAGCAGTGGACACCGCCACCGACCGTCTGGCGTTGGGGCCGGGGAATTCCTCTGGAGCCGGTCAGATTTGCCGGTTCCAACCGCTTATGCGTTGATCTCACCTACAATGACACTGTTCGCAGGATTGAACCGTATTCTCTAAGACGAACGCAGGCAGGCAATATCCTTCTCTTTGCCATCAAGCCACAAAGTGGCCAAATCAGAGCATACCGGATTGACCGCATTCAAAGCGTCCATGTTACCACGCAACCTTTTGCCCCGCGTTATCAGATTGAGTTTTCACCAACAGGCCTTGTGGCCGCGTCTGAGGCATTGCCGGCATTAGAGATTGGTGGTCGGCCACGTAGTTTCGGCTCACCGCGAACCAGTCGCGGGAGGACCCAATCATTTGGCCGGGTGACTTATATTATAGAGTGTTCATATTGCAGTAAGAAGTTCAGGCGTTCGACACGCAACTTTACTCTAAGGACACATAAGGACAGTTTTGGATATGGCAGATGCCCGGGATCCGGGAGAAGAGGGAGCCTGGTTAACACCACATATTAATTGGATAAAATTGACACGCTACAACTTGGAGTACCTGGCTCAATTGCTTACAAAATCTATCAAGCAGTCAATCCAACATAACCAATAAAAACTGCGGAAGTTTGAGTTACGTCCTGCTGAGGGAAAATAACCTAACGATGACCGGTGGCCCACCATTTATGGTGGGATAAATACTTGTTGCGATAATAATGTTCTGTCATATGGGGACGTGCACGATAAGGTACGCTCGGGCAGACTGAAGTCTGCCGCGCACGTGCAACAAACCCGTTCCTGTGGGCGGCTCGCCGCGGCGAGTTCACATCTGTCCGAGCATTCCCCGATGCACCGGCATATTATTACTAATGCTTAATCCCATCCGTTAGATGGATTACCGGATGAATCCGAACACAAATAGCAGAACCGCAAGACTTCGTCCGGGGTTCTGCCCTACCGCCTTTTATTCAGTCCCCGCCCCAACCTGTCATTCCCCGCCGCGGCGGGGAATCCAGAAAGTAATAACTGACCGGCACTGATGTATTTTTCTGGATCCCCGATCAAGTCGGGGATGACAATACTAATGACATTTTCCTCATAAGTGTGCTTTTTCCTTTTTGGGGGCTTTTTCAACAAGCCTTTCATTTTCCCCATGCAGTGAGTTAGAAGCTTCCGTTTAAAAAAGTGGGGATTGGACATCGCCAATCCCCTTATTATTTACCCTCTTAGATGGAGGGTTTGATCTTAAATCCTGTTTAAAGTTGAATACCTCAACTGATGCTCGTCTTATGAGTCCTCGGTGTTTTTCTCTTTCGATGATGCTGTTTTCATATCGATTAGTTTTCCAATCAGAGCCGGGACGGTCTCCATCAGAGTGTCGTATTTCCCTGCTTTAGCGGTTAAAAGAGAGATTTTGTCACCATCGATAACAATAAATGCCGCCGGTTCAATCTTAGCGCCACCCCCTCCGCCGCCTCCAAAATTGGCTCCTTCAATCTGTTTCTCCATCTGGCCACCTCCGGCCCCAAAACCGACCGACACCTTGACTAAGGGGATAACTGTTTTATTCCCGAGAGTGATTGG
>JAPLUS010000298.1 GCA_026397495.1 Candidatus Zixiibacteriota bacterium
CCGTTCGGGCGGATTCTGGCCGCAGGGGAATGGCGCGTCCCATTCCGGTTCAATAATCAATTTATCGGCGGGTGGGGTTCTTATCTTGAGCGATTCGACTCTTGAAGAGGGCACCATTCTGCTTTTGAAAATGTCCCTTCAGGATATTGAGGTAATTGACAATGTAATTGGCATGGTTAAACGTGTGGATGCTGATGAAAATGCATGGCTCTTAGGAGTCGAGTTCATCACAGTGGAATATCTTGATGATATCTTTAGCAGGTCGGAGCTTGATACTCTACCCGGAAGTATTGCCTCATTTGACGAGCAGGTTAAAAAAACCCTCAACAAATATGTCTATTATAAAAAGGTATCGAGAGAAGAATACTAATATGTTTCGGGTCAAATCGATTAGCGCCTATATTTTTTTGATAACTTTGTTTATCTGTCTTCAGGCTAAGGCCGGCAATGGCGTAATGGTGACAATAAGCACCCCCGACTGCCCCTATCATGATTCAAAATTGAGTGAAAAACTCGATCTCCTTTTGTCGACCATAACGACCGCACCGATTATCAGGCCGGCGGCCGAATCTCTTAAATCGGCTGATTTCAAGGAACTGGTTAATCGTGGCCGGCAGTTTGGTGGAAGATTTTTGGTTGACATAATTATTGACAAGATCGATTTGGTTAAACGCAAGATAACTGTTATTCCCTTGACTATATATCGCTATCAAATATTTGCCGTCTTAGATGGTACAATGCGAATTATCGATATCGACAAAAGCCGAATTATCACTATGGATAAAATTGACTATAATATTAAGGCTTCCGACCAATGGCAATTTATTGACGATGACAGCAATGACCCGGCCCTGATGATTCCTTCTGACGAAAAGATAACGATTCTGTCACGCCTTGAGGATAAGGCGGCCGCCGGACTTTTTGATGAGATATTGAAACTGGCTAAAGGAAATCATTTTAAGGGAAAAGAGTAATCAATTGCAATTCTCCGACGCCATATCGGCTGAGAATAAGGCAATTTTCTTGGCCAATCATTTTGATGATTCTTCCTTGGGATTTTTTATGGTCAATAGCCATGGTCTAATCGAGTATATAAACCATCGTGCGGCGGCTATTATCGGTTTTGGCAGTGTCGATGAGGCCCATGAATGTTCCTTTCAGGACATCGAGGCGGTTATCGAGTGTGGATTGAATGACGCCTTTAGATCTCTCTTGAATGGAAGAGCCTTTTTTAAACAAGAACATCGTTGCACTAATCGCCATGGGCATTTTGCAATTTTAAATATATCTTGTCATCCTTATCGCCAGGATAATGGAGAGATTCTGGGCATTCTGGGCATTATACAGGATGTAACCGAAACCTCCAAAAGAAAAGCGGAGCTTGAGGAGGCCATCTTTGAGCTTTCCATTATGTCTCAGGTATCTGATGCTCTTTCCTCAAGGGCGGATTTGGATGAAGTCCTGCAGATCATCCTTATTGGCGCTACGGCCAATCAGGGACTTGGGTTTAATCGGGCTTTCCTCTTTCTGGTTGACGACGGAGCGAAATTTCTTGAGGGGAAATTGGCGGTTGGCCCCGGAAGCCCTGAGGAAGCCGGTCAAATATGGTCGCGCTTGGCACAACAACAGAAAACGCTGAAGGAATTGCTGGATGATTATTGCGAACGAGAGAGTGTCTCCAATTGCTCGTTAACGTCCCTAATAGCAGGATGGCAGATTCCACTTAATATTGACACCTTTTTAAATCAAGCTATTAATAATGGCAGCGGAATGAATATCAACCATCGAGAGGATAATCTATCGCCGGCATCACTGGAAATTATGAGGCGCCTTAATACCGACAATTTGGCGGTGGCGCCGATTATTAGTAAGGGGAAAAAATTGGGGCTAATCGCCGCCGATAATCAGATCACACGACGGAAAATCACCCTTTCCGAGGTCGATCTTCTTCAAACCTTTGCCAATCATACGGCCGTTGCCATTGAGCGCTCTCGCCTTTTTGACAATCTGGTTGCGCATGCCGAGAAATTGGAGAAGATGAATAAACGACTGGCCGAATCCCAAGAGCAGATTGTCCGAACGGAAAAAATGTCGGTTATCGGCGAGCTTACTTCATCCATTGCCCATGAACTCCGGAATCCTCTAACGGTGATAGGCGGTTTCGCCACTCT
>JAPLUS010000395.1 GCA_026397495.1 Candidatus Zixiibacteriota bacterium
GGAATACGGATCCCCGGCGAGAAATCAATAACCAATAATACTCAGGCATAAAGAATGAATATTCTGGTTTTAAATTGCGGTTCTTCCTCTATCAAATATCAATTTTTTGATATGAAAAAAGAGCTGGCGCTGGCTAAGGGTATGGTTTCCCGTATCGGTATGTCGGGAGCTTTATTGGCGCATAAACCGTTTGATCGTCCGGAAGTCAAGATCTCCGACGAAATACTTGACCACATTGCGGCCACGGCCAAAGTCATTGCCATACTACTATCGCCGGAACACGGTGTCATAAAAAATAAGTCGGAAATTCATGCTGTTGGCCATCGCGTCGTCCACGGCGGAGAGCGCTTTGCCCGATCCGTTTTGCTCACCGAAGAGGTTATAACTGAAGTTCGCAATCTGATCGAATTGGCGCCGCTTCACAATCCTCATAACTTGCGAGGAATCCAGGCCTGTCAAAAAACTCTCCCGGGGATCCCCCAAGTCGGCATCTTTGACACCGCTTTCCATCAGAAGATGCCCCCTATGGCATACGTTTATGGGCTTCCCTATATGATGTACAAAGAATATGGGATTCGCCGCTACGGTTTTCACGGAACATCACATTTTTATGTTGCCCATCGAGCCGCCGCAATGATGGGTAAGCCCATAGAGCAGCTTAAAATTATAACTTGCCATCTGGGAAACGGTGCTTCTATCACGGCCGTTAATAATGGCCTCTCGGTTGATACCTCAATGGGATTCACTCCCCTTGAGGGGCTTCTGATGGGAACCCGCTCAGGCGATCTGGATCCGGCGGTCATACTCTATATTATGGGGCGAGAAGAACTGACCCTTAATGAAGCCAATACGTTGCTTAATAAGCATTCGGGATTAATCGGCATTTCCGGCGTATCATCGGATATGAGAGAAATAATTGAAGCCAGCAATTCCGGGCACGCGAATGCCAAGCTGGCTCTTGACATATATTGCTATCGCCTTAAGAAGTATATCGGCGCTTATGCGGCCGGAATGGGGGGGTTGGATGCCATTGTGTTCACCGCCGGTGTTGGTGAGAATTCTCCATATGTAAGAGAATTGACCTGCCGCGGGCTGGAATTCTTTGGAGTAGAACTCAATAGCCAAAACAACGCAGTGGCCATTGGCAAGGAGATGGAGATATCAACTGACCGGTCACGGGTTAAGGTTCTGGCGATTCCGACCAATGAAGAGCTGGTTATAGCTCGTGACACCAGGGATATCGTCGAAAAAATAAACCAAAAATAGTCTTATACTATTGAGCCAATTCATAGTATCACCTATGAAAACTGGTAGGGGAATGATAGTCTTGGAGGCAACTTGTTCAGGATAATTGACAAGAGCGAATTGTGTGAAAAGGTTTACCAGTTTCGGATTGAGGCCCCGCATGTGGTTCGGAAGGCTAAAGCGGGTCAGTTTGTCATTCTCCGCAAGGACGAGACCGGCGAACGGGTGCCGATGTCGATCGGCGGCCTTGATAAGGAGAAAGGAATCCTGACCGTGGTAATTCAGGAGGTCGGCAAAACTTCCGGCGCCATGAATCGGATGAAAATTGGCGATTCTTTTGCCGACGTGGTGGGGCCTTTGGGAATCCCTTCCCATGTTGAAAAATTCGGCCATTGCATCTGTATTGGCGGCGGTGTCGGAATTCCTCCCATCTATCCTATTGCTCAAGCTCTTCGTGGGGCCGGAAACAAGGTAACCACCATCATCGGTGCCCGAACCAAGAATCTTCTGATTTTCGAGAAGGAACTGACCGCGGCTTCCGACCAATTGTTGATATCGACCGACGATGGCTCCTACGGAACCCATGGTTTTGTAACCACCATCTTGCAGAAGCTGATTGAAAGCGGCGAGAAGATTGATATGGTCATTGCTATCGGTCCCGTTCCAATGATGAAAGCCATTGTCAATACCACTCGCACACCAAAGATTAAGACCTATGTTAGCCTTAATCCCATTATGGTTGACGGTACCGGAATGTGCGGCGCCTGTCGGGTGACGGTCGGCGGAAAAACTAAATTCGCCTGCGTCGATGGTCCCGATTTTGATGGACATGAGGTTGATTTTGAGGAGATGACCAAACGGTTGAAGATGTACAACAAATATGAGAAAGTTGCCTATGAGAGGTTCCTGGATGGGAAATGCAATCTGGGCAAGAAAGTAAAAGAGTTGGAAAATAATATCGGGTGAAGAGATAAACTATGACAGATGACAGCAAAAAACAGTCCCTTGAAAAAAAGGAGCGAATGAAAATACCTCGGCAGAAAATGCCGGAGCAGGACCCTAAAGAGAGAATTCGTAATTTTAAGGAAGTTCCTTGTGGGCTTACCCCGGAATTGGCGATGATCGAAGCGCAGCGGTGTTTGGGCTGTCCCAAACCACCTTGCATCGGTGGTTGCCCGGTCGAGGTTGATATTCCAGGATTTATAAAACTGGTCACAGAAGGCAAATTCATTGAGGCCGCCAAAGTAATAAAAAAGACTAATGCCCTGCCGGCCATCTGCGGACGAGTCTGCCCTCAGGAAGAACAATGCGAGAGGGTTTGTATCCTGACCAAAAAATATAATGCCGTAGCGGTCGGCAACCTTGAAAGATTTGTTGCCGATTATGAACGGGAGCAGGGTGAAGTGGAAATCCCCAAACTGCCTTCCTCAACCGGCAAGAAGATTGCCATCGTCGGTTCCGGACCGGCAGGTTTGACCGTGGCGGCTGACTTGGCGCAGATGGGACATAAAATTGTCATTTATGAAGCCCTGCATAAACCGGGTGGGGTTTTGATCTACGGTATCCCGGAATTCCGACTCCCCAAGGCTATTGTGAAAGCTGAAGTGGAATATCTGCAAAAACTTGGGGTTGAAGTACACAACAGTTTCGTGGTCGGAAAACTGGACACGGTTGACGAGCTATTTGAGCAGGGTTTTGATGCTGTTTTTATCGGTACCGGAGCGGGTCTTCCCAACTTTATGAAGATTGAAGGAGAGAATCTCAACGGTATTTATTCCTCCA
>JAPLUS010000351.1 GCA_026397495.1 Candidatus Zixiibacteriota bacterium
AGACGCTCCCACCGCCTTTTACGATATTGTATTTTCACCGGAGCGGAAATATGGCGCATCAAATATTTCGAACGAAAATTCCCATGAAGATCAATAACTTTATCAAACCCAATCTTATCAAGGTATTCTCCTATCTTGAAAAGGGTGAATAGTGAAGAATCCTGCGGGAATTCAATTATTTCATCAATTCCAGGACAGAACTTAAGGAGTTGGGAATGTGGTGGCCGAGTTAAGAAGAATATTTTGGCATCAGGATTTGATAGTCTCAGATTGATAATAGCCGGGGAAGTCAAAATCAGATCACCGATGGCTCCCAACCTGATAACAAGAATTCTGGTCATAATATATTAGACGAAATAGACAAGGCCAAATAGCCCCACCAAAATGCAATATATGCCAAAATACTTGAACTTGCCCCGTTTTACAATATCAAGGAGCAGATATATGGCCAGCAAACCCAAAATAAATGCGATTACCGCGCCCACAAAGCATTGTCCCCCTATCGCGGAATTCACCGCCATGAGATTTTTGAATTTGAGTGTAACGGCGCCGGTAATAGCGGGAATTGAAAGCAAAAAAGAGAATTCCGCGGCGGTTACAGGATTGACTCCTGCGAAAAGCCCCGTTGCAATAGTTGTGCCGGAGCGGGAAATACCGGGAAGAATAGCTATGGCTTGCCCGAGGCCAATTATTAGCGAGCGCATTGTATTGATGTTTTTATCTCCCACTTTAACCATAGCCGTGGCGAGAAGTATGACTCCGGTGATGACAAGCATAGCGGAGGTAACCCAAGGAGAGGAGAATATCCTCTCAAAAAATTCCTTGAAGAAAATCCCGGCCACACCGGCCGGAATAGAGCCAATAATAAGATAATAAGCTAACTTACGTTCGTTAGTCATTCCGGAAATAAAGAAAGACTTGAGAAGTCCCCATATTTTCCGGCGAAAATAGACTAAGACCGACAGCAAGGTGCCACAATGTAGCACCAGCTCAAAGGCCACGCCGGGCATTTTGGTATGCAGGAGGTGCTCGGCCAGGACAAGATGACCTGATGATGACACGGGCAAAAACTCGGTTAACCCCTGTATAAAACCCAAGAGAATGGCGTCAAAGTAACTCATGCAAAAAATCCGCCGTCGGCGGATTTCCTTTCAGCTTACGTATAATCCGCCGCCTTAGAGGGCTCGAAATTCCAATCCAGTGAAAAAACCACTATTACCATCAATCTGAAATTCACCATAGACATTAACCCCCTGGGATAATTCATATTTGACACCAAGATTTAGCCCGGCTACAAAATCAGATTCGTGAATATCTTCTAATCTAAAATTGAGTCGTCCATAGGGAATTAACCTTTGTCCGGAATTCAGGCGATAAGGTATCGAGGCGATCAAACCGCCGCCAAATTCCAATACATTCCAGCCGCCATAGTCAACATATTCAAAAAGACAGGTAACAGCCATATCAAAGGGGTCTTTGTTCTTCTTGTTATAATAATCCATGAATTGATATTTGAAATCGAGTCCCAGCAGAAGTTTAGGCTTGGTATTGGGTTGGTCAAGGTCGGAGAATCCAAGTTTTAGACGCCCATCGGTATAATCCGAAAGCCCATAGGTAATATTACCATAAATCGACTTCAGCTCGTCACCCAAACCAAAGGAACCGCCCAAATACCCAATTCCGAATCCAGATACATTGGCTGACATAAGATTTCAAAGCATTAATTGATATACCAATTATCAAGGTCATATAAATAATTACCATTGGAGAAGAGATATGACAAAAGAAAGGGAGCATTGGGGTACAAAATTAGGTGTTATTTTGGCTGTCGCCGGTTCCGCTATTGGTCTGGGAAATTTTCTGCGTTTCCCGGTACAGGCCGCCAAGAATGGGGGCGGTGCCTTTATGATTCCCTATTTGATCTCT
>JAPLUS010000061.1 GCA_026397495.1 Candidatus Zixiibacteriota bacterium
ACGTGATTGAGCCGGCGAAAATTCCATTAACTCCGGTTAGACCAAATCGATTGAAAATATTTGTCGTGGGTATCGTACTGGGTTTAATGCTTGGAGCCGGGGCAGTCCTTCTGGCGGAGCTTCTGGATAATTCAATCAAAAACGTTGAGGACGTCAAAGAATACTTAGATTATGAAATCCTCGGAGTAATTCCTCAAATTGCCTCCCTGAAGAAGGCCGTTCCTTTGCAAAAAAAATCCTGACTTTTCCGTTTATCATCGCAATAATCCGATATTCGATATCAGGTTATAAATCTCTCATAAACCGCTGCAATGATTCTTATTACTCTCGGATTTGAATCCAATACTTTGGTCATTAAAATCCGCAGCATAATATTGGTGGCTGCGGAATATAGGGAAGACAATATATATCATATGGATAGCTACAAATTTCAGAGAAATCAGACTCCATTTTTCTGCCAAAATGACGATATAAATAGAGAAATGCGGTAAAACAACCCCGGTATCCTGCTGTCGGTTGGTTACAGGGCTATATACCATATTGGATTTAGAGTATTGGAATAGCATATGAAGGTTCAAACCAAATTCATTCTTCTGATGTTATTTCTCTTCATCTTTTTCTCCGGTGGATTGTTTCTCTCCAAACATTTGCAGAAGGAGCAAAACGCCCTCCTGTTTCAAGATCGTTCCAAAGAAAAGGATTTGCTTCTGAATATGACAATCGACTTCAGAGGAGCAACCCTGCGAGTCCTTGCCAATGACTATAGTTTATGGGATGATATGGTCAACTTTGTTAAAACCGGGGATAGGGATTGGGCTAATATAAATATAAAAATGTCTCTTAAAACATATAATGCCAATGCCGTCTGGGTCTGTCGTCCCGATCTTTCGGTTGTTTATTCCTGCAATAACCTCAATACTGAGGCCCTCGATAATCTACCCTTACCAAGAGAGGCATCCAAGAGGGTATTATCAAAAAACCCCTTTTATTATTTCTTTGCCTGGACCGCCGGGGGCTTAATGGAAATCCGTACGGCCCCTATCCAGCCCGCCTTAGACATTGAAAGAAAGACACAGCCGCAGGGATATTTTATGGCGGGACAAATCTGGAATAATGATTACATTAAGGAACTATCTGGACTAACCCAGAGTCAGATCGAGCTTTTTCATATAGGCGCCGGGGGTGCACCTCCGGGAAAGGGCGACATAAATGAAGGAACGATCAGATCTGTCAAGATTCTAAATGGATGGGATGGCAAACCACTCGCTCAGGTCGCATCGCAGAGTGCCCCCTCAATACTTCAAGAGTTAAATCAGCAATCGAATAGACGTTTCATTTTGATCCTGGCCGTGGCAGTAATCACCCTTACGGTAATTCTCTTTCCCCTGCTCCATTGGGTAAATAACCCCCTGAGGTTGTTATTTCGGAGTCTTAATAGCGGCGACCCGCTTATACTGAAACAGCTGCAGAGAGAAAAGAATGAATTTGGACACCTGGCTCAGCTGATAATAAAATCCTTTGGTCAATACTCGGCTTTGATTAAAGAAGTAATGGAGAGAACCTTGGCCGAAAAAGCTCTTCGTGAGAACGAAAACTATTTAAAAACACTTCTTGATTCCATCAATAGCGGTATAATGGTCGTCGAAAGCACCACCCATAAAATTGTCGATGCCAATCTGTGTGCCCTGAGGATGATGGGAGCCGTAAAGGAGGAAGTTATTGGGCATGAGTGCTATGAATTTGTCTGTCGTAATGAAATGGGGAAATGCCCTATAAGTGATTTTGGAAAGACAGTAGATTATTCGGAACAGGAAATCAGGAGAATCGATGGGGAAAAGCTTCCTATTTTTAGAAGCGTTGTACCAGTTTCAAGAAATGGGGAAAAATATCTGATTGAAAGTTTCCTTGATATAACAGAACGAAAAAAGGCGGAAGAGGAGCTCCGCGAATCCACTAGGAGACTGGCGGAGTTGGCCGAGGAACAGCGGCTACTTCTGGATAACACGCGAGATTTTATTTATCGGCATGACACCCATGGAGTCATGTATTACATTTCACCCTCGGTGGAGCAGATTACAGGGTATTCCCCCGCTGACTGGTGCGCTCATTACACAAAGTATATGACGGATAATTCCATTAATATGAAGGTTGTTGAATATACCGATGAGACGCTGCGTATGGGTACGATTCATCCCGCTTATTTGGTCGAGATATATCATAAAGATGGCCGTCGGATTATGCTTGAAGTTAAAGAACAACCCTATTATGAGGGCGATCGGGTCGATGGCATCGTCGGCGTCGCTCGTGATGTGACGGACAGTAAAATAGTTGAGCAACAACTACGACATTCCGAAGAACGATATCGTTATCTTATCGAGAATATTTCCGATGGGGTGGCTATCGTTGATCTTGATGAGAATGTCATTTATGCCAATCCGGCCGCCTGCCATATTTTTGGTTACGGGCTCGAAGAACTGCTGAAAATGAATCTAAATCAAATCGCCGTTGAAAATGAATTTGCAAAAATAAGGGCGGAAACAGAAAAGAGGAAACGGCAAGAGGCCAGTCATTATGAATTCGATATAAGGCGAAAGGATGGCGAGTTGCGGCGACTCTTCCTGACCGCCAAACCATTCTTTGATTAACAGGGAGAAGTTACCGCCGGTATTGGCGTCTTTGCCGATGTAACCGAACTTCGCAAGGCCGAAGAGGAAAAGAAAAAGCTGCAGGAAAAATTGGATTTGGCACACCGGATGGAACTGATTGGTATTTTGGCGGGAGGTGTTGCCCTCGACTTGAATAATATTCTTGGACCACTGGT
>JAPLUS010000379.1 GCA_026397495.1 Candidatus Zixiibacteriota bacterium
GGGATCGGCATGTCTTTCCACCGGTTTTTTGCCATCGGGGGTAAAACCCTTTATAGGAGGCATATCAATCGGGGAAGGAAGATAGTTAACGACAGCGTCAAGCAGTTTTTGAATGCCTTGATTGCGGAACGATGAACCACAGAGAATCGGAGCCATCTTGCATTTAATTACTCCCAAACGTATGGCGCGATTGATATCGGCGGATTCTATAACCTTGGCATGAACAAATTTATCAAAGAGAACATCATCATATTCAGAGATTATCTCCAGTAAATGCTCCCGCGCCTTCTGAACTTCCACTTTCATATCGTCTGGAACAGGGTAATCTATAAAAGTGGCGCCAAGGGACTCTTCGTTATGGATTCGATAGGTCATATCTACCAGGTCGATAATCCCGGTGAAAAACTCACCCTCACCCGCGGGAATTTGAACCGGAACACATTTCAGGGAAAATCTCTCATTCATTTCCTTGACGGTTCGCTGGAAATCGGCGCCGACTCGATCCATTTTATTGATATAAGCAATCCGGGGAACATGATAATTTTCCGCTTGAAGCCAAACTGCTTCTGACTGCGGTTCCACTCCTCCAACCGCACAGAACAGGGCCACCGCTCCATCCAGAATCCTTAATGATCTTTCCACTTCAATGGTAAAATCGACATGGCCGGGAGTGTCAATGATATTGATTTGATGATTTTCCCAATAGCAAGTAGTTGCGGCGGAGGTAATAGTAATTCCTCGCTCCTTTTCCTGCTCCATCCAATCCATCGTGGCGGCGCCATCATCAACCTCTCCAATCCGATGGGTTTTGCCGGTGTAATAAAGGATACGCTCTGTCGTCGTTGTTTTACCGGCGTCGATATGAGCCATAATGCCTATATTTCTTATAAATTTTAGATCCTTATCACCAGACATAAAAAAACCCTAACTGAATCCTACCTTAGCGCCACAGGCCTACGGATAAGGGAACCATCTCAGCCGACCGTAAAATTCAGCAGGGAGCGGTTGGCAAATGAGAATAAGTCTTATTATCCTATTTTAAAAAATGCCCGCAATATAAGTTTCAAACCTTCCTTTGTTTTCTTGCCCTATAAAAAATCTATTTACCATCTAAAATGAGCAAAAGCTCTATTGGCTTCGGCCATTTTATGCGTATCTTCTTTTTTCTTTATTGAAGCACCCTCATTATTGGCCGCGGCAACAAATTCAGCGGCCAATTTTTCCGCCATCGTATGCTCACCTCGGGCGCGGGCATAGGTGATCATCCACCGAATGGCCAGAGCTACCCGACGCTCCGCCCTAACTTCCACCGGAACTTGATAGGTGGCACCGCCAACGCGGCGGGATTTTACCTCCAGAACCGGTTTGACATTGTTCAACGCCTTATGGAATACCTCTATTCCCGTTTGGCCCACTTTCTTTTCAGCGCTTTCCAAAGCCGTATAGAGAATTCTTTCCGCAACAGCTTTCTTCCCCATTTCCATCATAGCGCCAATAAATTGGGATATCAGTTTATCTCCATATTTTGTATCAGGTATTAACCCCCTTTTGGGCGGCGTATTTTTTCTCGGCATTGAATTACCTATCCATTCTACTTTTTGGGTCTCTTTGTGCCATATTTGGAGCGACTTTGAGTTCTATCGCTGACTCCTGATGCATCCATTGTACCGCGAATAATATGATAACGCACTCCCGGCAAATCCTTAACACGACCGCCACGAATCAAAACAATAGAGTGTTCCTGAAGGTTATGCCCTTCACCGGGAATATAAGCCGTGACTTCCATCTTATTGGTCAGACGAACACGAGCAACTTTCCTCAGGGCTGAATTGGGTTTCTTTGGCGTCGAAGTATAAACCCTGGTGCAAACACCCCGTTTCTGTGGCGATTCTTTAAGCGCCGGGGTTGTCGTCTTCGATACAACCATCCTGCGGCCTTTACGAATCAATTGACTGATAGTCGGCAATTTTTCTCCTCTAAAATCTAAATTTCAAAATCACATATAGAACGGTAATTTATTTATACTCTTTACTTTTGTCAAGTATTTTCTTGGAAAATATCACTTGCCTGCCCGGCCCCGCTCAGACCGCCAGTAATCCCTTCATCCTCCGGAATAATCTTAACCGAGTTATACTTCTCCACGCCGGTTCCAGCCGGAATAAGATGACCAATAATGACATTTTCCTTAAGTCCTTGTAACTTGTCAATTTTTCCACTGATGGCTGCTTCGGTAAGAACCTTGGTTGTTTCCTGGAAAGCCGCCGCTGAAATAAAGCTCTCGGTTGAGAGCGAGGCTTTAGTAATACCCAGAAGCAATGGTTCAAAAGTGGCCGGTTCTCCACCTTCTGCAATCACCCGTGCATTTTCTTCAGAAAATTTATATTTATCCACCTGTTCACCTTCAAGAAAATTGGTGTCCCCGGCACGGGTTACCCTCACCTTTTGAAGCATTTGCCGGACAATAACTTCAATATGCTTATCATTAATCTTTACACCCTGAAGGCGATAAACTTCCTGAATCTCATTTACTAGATATTCCTGGACGTCCTTAACGCCGGAAATCCGCAGGATATCATGTGGATCGATAGAACCTTCGCAAAGTCGCTCACCGGCGTTTGCCCGGTCCCCACTATGGACATGAAGGTGCCGTCCATGAGGAATAAGATATTCCTTTGTTTCACCTTCATCTCCATGCACCAGGATTTGCTGCTGACCGCGAATAATTTTGCCGAATTCTATAATACCATCAACCTCGGAAATAACCGACGGATCGTGCGGCTTCCGAGATTCAAAGAGTTCCGCCACCCGAGGAAGACCTCCGGTAATATCACGTGTTTTCGAAATGGCCCGCGGAATTTTGACCAAGAATTCCCCGGTTGCTATATCCTGTCCATTGCGCACAAGCAGATGAGCGCCAGTCGGAATACGATAGCTGCCCAGCTCCTTTCCATTGGCATCCTGTATAATAATTGCCGGGAAGAGAGTTTTTTCTCTTTCCTCCACAATGATTGGCTGAATCAATCCGGTGGTTTCATCAAGTTCCTCACGAAGGGAAATATTTGGAATAATATCCCTGAAGAGAATTTTTCCTGCGAATTCAGAGACGATGGTTGAAGAATATGGGTCCCACTCAAAGATGGTTACGCCCTTGACGATATCCTGGCCGTCGTCAGTCGCAAGGGCAGAACCGTAAGGCACCTTCATACGTGAGCGCACTCTTTTCTTTTCATCGATGATATGAATTTCACCGTCACGTCCGGTCACAACATTAATTCCATCAGGACGGGGAATATAATTGACACCAACATAAGTGATTTTGCCGGAGTGTTTGGCTTCAACTTTGGATTGTTGCGCAATCCGTGCCGCGGTTCCGCCAATATGGAAGGTTCTCAAAGTCAACTGCGTTCCCGGCTCACCAATAGATTGAGCGGCAATGACCCCGACCGCCTCGCCAATATTGACCATTTTTGTGGTGGCTAAATCGCGCCCATAGCATTTAGCACAGACTCCTCTTTTTGATTCACAGGTAAGCACAGAGCGGATACGGACCGAATCGATTCCCGCATCTTCAATTTGAGCCGCCTGCTCCTCCTTAACCTCGCCGCCTGCCTGAGCAATAATCTCATCGGTTATCGGATCATAAACATCCTCCAGGACTACCCGCCCCAGAATACGATCACGAAGAGATTCTATTACTTCCTCTCCCTCTTTAAGAGTCATAACATTTATACCCAGAATGGTAGTACAGTCTTCTTCCGTTATGATGACATCCTGAGCCACATCTACTAAACGGCGGGTCAAATAGCCGGCATCAGCCGTTTTCAGCGCCGTATCTGCCAGACCCTTGCGAGCACCATGAGTAGAGATGAAGTATTCAATAACAGAAAGACCCTCGCGGAAATTGGAAACAATAGGAAATTCAATAATTTCCCCAATACCGCCGGTAATTTTCTTTTGAGGTTTTGCCATAAGTCCACGCATACCGGCCAGCTGACGGATCTGTTCTTTTGAGCCTCTGGCACCGGAATCGGCCATCATATAGACTGGATTGAACCCCTGACGATCACGAGCGAGATTACTGAACATAACTTCAGCCACTTCCGATGTCGTCCTGGTCCAGATATCAATAACCTGGTTATAGCGCTCACCATTGGTAATAACACCACGCTCATAACGTTTCTGGATTTTCTCCACTTCTTTCCGAGCCACCTCAATGAGCTTTGCCTTTTCTTCCGGAATGAGTAAATCGTCAATGGAAACGGTAACCCCGGCCAGAGTGGCATACTCAAATCCAAGTTTCTTGAGTTTATCAAGGAAATCAACGGTGGCGGCCGAGCCAACTTGCCGGTAGGAGTTCAACACCAACTGTTCCATCTTGCTCTTTGAAGCAACCTCATTGAAATAGGACATCCCTTTTGGCAGGGTTTGATTAAAAATAATACGCCCTACAGAAGTTTCCATTAGGTTATCTTCCATTCGCACTTTAATCAATGCATTCAAACTAATCTGGCTGGCGGCATGGGCCATTATTGCTTCATCAGCGGAATGGAAAATAGAGCCTTCACCAAGAGCGCCCGACCGGGTCTTGGTAAGATAATAACAACCGATGACCATATCTTGTGATGGGATAACAATCGGGCGGCCGGAAGAAGGGACAAGTAAATTATTAGTGGACAGCATAAGCAGGCGCGCTTCCAGCTGAGCCTCAAAAGAAAGAGGCACATGAACCGCCATCTGGTCGCCATCAAAATCAGCATTAAAGGCGGCGCAAACCAGTGGATGCAGGCGAATCGCCTTTCCTTCAACCAATACGGGATAAAAGGCCTGAATCCCAAGTCGATGAAGAGTAGGAGCGCGGTTGAGGAGAATAGGATGATCTTCAATAATTTCCTCCAGTATATCCCATACTTCGGGGCGTTCCCGTTCAACCAGCTTTTTGGCAGACTTCACCGTTTGAACATAGCCCTTCTCTTCCAGCTTCATTATGATAAATGGCTTAAAGAGTTCTAGCGCCATATTTTTAGGCAAACCACACTGATATAGTTTAAGTTCTGGTCCAACCACGATAACCGAACGCCCGGAATAATCGACCCTTTTCCCCAACAGATTTTGCCGGAATCGACCCTGTTTGCCTTTGAGCAAGTCCGATAAGGATTTCAGCGGACGCTTAGAATCTCCACGAACCGAATGTGTCCTTCGGCCATTATCAAAGAGAGCATCGACTGCTTCCTGAAGCATTCTTTTTTCATTTCGAAGAATGACATCGGGAGCTTGAATATCTATTAATTTCTTTAAACGGTTATTTCTATTAATAACACGTCGGTACAAGTCATTCAAATCAGAGGTTGCAAATCGCCCACCTTCAAGCGGCACCAGTGGACGCAGATCGGGGGGAATAACGGGAATGATATTCATTACCATCCATTCGGGACGGTTACTTGATTGGCGGAAGGCCTCCACAATACGAAGTCTTTTTAGAGCATCTTTTTGCCTTTGGGCCGATGTTTCTACCTTGACTTGAGTCCGAAGACTAATAGAAAGCTCCTCCATATCGCTTTTGGCCATGAGTTCGCGAATGGCCTCGGCGCCCATCCGGGCGTCGAATTTCTTCCCGCTTTCAACCAGATCCAGATATTCCTCTTCAGTGATTATGTCTCGTTCCTGATAGGAGGTATTACCGGGGTCAATTATGATATAGGATTCATAATATATTATTTTTTCCAATTCCCTGACGGAGAGATCGAGTAAATAACCAATTCGCGATGGCAGAGATTTCACAAACCATATATGCGTTACCGGAACAGCCAACTCAATATGACCCATTCTCTCCCGGCGGACTTTGGACTGCGTAACTTCCACCCCACAACGATCGCAGACGATGCCGCGGAAGCGTATTCTTTTATATTTGCCGCAATTACATTCCCAATCTCTAACCGGACCAAA
>JAPLUS010000072.1 GCA_026397495.1 Candidatus Zixiibacteriota bacterium
AATAGGTCACAGGGAAATTTATCGGATCAGAAATCCACTGCTATTACCAAAAATCCTAACGAGATAACAGCGGCCAAGGGACCAAAGACTGAAATCACCCCAACGGCCAAGACTAAAACGGTCGAAGAGAAACCGATGGCACAAGAAAAAGCAGAGCCAACTCCACCGGCTCCGCAACTTCCGACGCTTATGGTACATATTACCCCTCAGTTTGAAGTATCCCTCTTCATCGATGGAAAAGAAAAAAGCCCTGACCGTCGTCTGGAGGTTCAGCCGGGCAATCATGAAATCCGAATTATTCACCCCGATTACCCAATCTTGATGGATACGGTTGACGTAACCGTTGATCGCAATAAAGAGTATAATCTGGCCGAGAGATTCTCCGGCAATATGACGCAGAACTTCCGCATCGGGCTGACACCGTCCGACATTACCAATGCTTTTTTACAGGTTTCATTCAATGGCAAGAAGCATCAATATGCCAATGAGGAATTGCCGGTTCTCGATTTGAGAAAAATAAGCGGCCAATGGCAGGTAAAATTCGATATCATTCCGTCCGGCGGAAATAATACCGTCTTCAAGATTGACTCAGTCGTTACTTTTCCTTATGGCGGAGGACCTCATTTACGTTTGAAAGCCAACAATCCTTCGATTGATTTTGGCGCCGCCGAATGGCAATCGATTCAATCTATCGATATGTTGATATACTGGTCAAGTCGCTGATTAAAGATAACCCAAAAGGAGGTTTAATGCAGAACAGAATCCGCTATCTTCGCACCATCTCTTTGGTCCTGCTGATTGCTTATGTTCACGCGGTATTCCTTCCGTCCTGGCTCTATGCTCAGACGCCAAACTGCAACTATGATATCAAAGCCCCGTCCATTGAAAATGCCCGCAGAAATTTCAAAGCTCTTAATTACAAGTGCGCTGAATTGGAATTGACTGATTTGCTCGGGCTACCCAATCTTAGCTTGGAAGATAAATCCAACGTCCATATTCTTCTGGCGGCGGTTTATTATGCCATGCTAAAAGATGATTCCGAAAAAAAGAATATGGTTATGCAGCAATTCATGGCGGCTTTTAAGGCCTATCGCGATTGGAAGGGCGAGCTGGATATAAAATCTCCCGAATTCAAGACGATGATGGAGCAGGCTCAATTGCAGGTGGATAAAGAAACCTCGATCGCGCCGGCCGAGCAGAAAGCGACCATTGACACCACAGCTCATCCGGCCGCGATGACAGGGACAAAAGCAGGTAAAGCCTGGTATAAACAGTGGTGGGCGATTGGACTGGGAGTCGGGATAGTCGCCGGGGCTGTGATTCTGGTTGCCGGCGGCAAAGGTGACGCTGCGGTGCCTGATACCGCTCTCGCCGGATTTCCTTCACATCCGGAATAATTTTAAAAAATAATGAAAGATATAATAGCATGAAAGGAGAATATAGGATGCGTAGAAGATTAATGACCTTATCTCTGGTTATGATGGTGGTTATGTTTGCCGCCGCTTTAGAAGCCGTTGCTCAGGCGCCCGGCACTATCACCTATCAAGGAAGATTAACCAATGCTTCCGGCATAATGATTACGGATAGCACAGACATAATATTTAATATTTACGATGACATTACCGGGGGTTCTTCCCCCTGGACGGAGCAGATTAGAGTAGGGCCTGATAGCCAGGGAGTATTTACGGTACAGCTTGGCGAGACGATGCCGCTTACCAATGTGACTTTCGATGGAACCAGAAAATGGCTGGGCCTTACGGTGGGAACTGATATTGATGAAATGACTCCTCGTCAGCCAATCAACGCCGCCCCGTACGCCATAAAT
>JAPLUS010000397.1 GCA_026397495.1 Candidatus Zixiibacteriota bacterium
GATACCGAGGATTTCGGCAAGATGCTGGTGCTCTATGGCTCGATGATGGTGGCTGACAATGATCTCACCTCATATAATGAGATGCTAACCCATGTTCCGCTTTTTACGCATCCCAAACCGGATCGGGTGTTGATTATCGGCGGCGGCGATGGCGGCGCCCTGACCAATGTGATGAAGCACCCCGAGGTTAAATCGGCAACAATGTGCGAAATAGACAAAATGGTGGTCGAAGTCTGCCAGCGTCATTTTCCCAAATTGGCGATTGGTTTCAAGGATAAACGAGCCCGACTGCTATTTCAGGATGGGAAAAAATTTATCGAAAAGACGAGGAAAAAATTCGATATTATTATGCTTGATCTCTCTGACCCGATCGGCCCGGCCGCCGATTTATTTCAGAAACGTTTCCATAAAAAGGTTTTTGACACGCTTAAGGATGACGGGATTATGGTGGCTCAATCCGAATCTCCATATTTCAATCAGAAGACCGTTGCGCAGATGTATAAGAACCTGCGACAGATTTTCCCCATCGTTAAAATGTACACGGCCCATGTGCCGATTTATCCTTCGGCCTATTGGTCATTTGCCTTCTGCTCCAAGAGATATGACCCCATTGCCGATTTTGATATTGGACGGTATCGGCGGCTGAAGCTAAAAAACAATTACTACAATGTTGACGTTCACCTGGGTGCCTTCTGTCTGCCGGAATATGTAAAAAAGTTGATTGGAAATAGGTAGGGGCACAGCGGCGTCATGCCCGAAGACGTGTAGAGCAAAAAATTTTGACATCTTTGATTTTGCCATAGAAGGGCGGTCTCCTGACCACCCTTCTTATTTGCCCGGATATAGCATATCTCTATGCAGTTATCCGGTACCCCATCCAACGGATGGGATTAAGCATTGGTACTAATAGGCCGGGGATTAAATCATAAATTTGAGACAATTTAACGATGACAATATTATAATATTTCCTCTTGAAACGGGGGATATATTAAATTTGATACATCAAGATGAATCGGTATTTGGGATATCGGATAGTCCTATAGTAGGTCGAAACTGATCTTCCCCCGATTTTGTGGACACTTTGCTAAGCATATATTATCATTTGTTTGGAGGTGTTCATATGACGGAGGAACGGCGTCGGTTTGATCGAGATTTTAAGCTTTCGGCGGTTCGTCTAGTAGAGAGTTCGGATCGACCGTTGGAGGAAATGGCCCGGAGTTTGGGGATATGTGGCAGTATGTTGCGGCGGTGGCGCAGCCAGGTTCGGATAGGCGGTCCGGAATCATTTGATGTTTCAGGACATCAGGAGGCATCGGAGGTGGAGCGTTTGCGTCGGGAGAATAGGCGGCTGAAGCGAGATTTGGAGATGCTAAAAAAAACGATGGTTTGGCTTCAGCGGGATGGGAAGAGAGATACGCGGCCATAGCCCGGCAGTCAGAGGAATATTCGGTATGGAGATTATGCTGTTTATTGAAGGTTTCACGCAGTGGTTATTATGCCTGGCGGAGGCGGCCGGTCAGTCGACGGGTTAAGGAGAACGAAGGGATCGTTAAGGTTATGCACCAAATACATATTGCGGTTAAAGAGAGCTATGGTTCACCGCGGATGCAGGCGGAGTTGCATTCTCAGGGGTGGGTTTGTGGTCGTCATCGGGTGGCGCGCCTGATGCGCCGTCATGGTTTGATAGCCAAGATGACAGTACGTTTTCGTCGTCTGACCAAGGCGGGGAAGCGACCGAAGATGGCCGGGAATCTTCTGGGGCAGCGGTTTTTGGTTTCGGAGCCGAATCGGGTCTGGGCTGCCGATGTCACCTATATTCCGACTGGGGAAGGTTATCTCTATTTAGCCGTAGTTTTGGATTTGTATAGTCGTCAGGTAATTGGTTGGGCCATGACCTCCCGGCTGGGGACGGAGTTGGTTATAACGGCCTTGCGTCAGGCCCTACAACAGCGCTCGGTTCGGTCCGGCTTACTCCATCATAGTGACGGGGATGGTCTGTATACCAGTTTTGCTTACCAAAGGATGCTTTCGGATCATCAGATGATTTGCAGCATGAATCGAACCGGTAACTGCTATGACAATGCCTGTGTCGAATCCTTCTTTGCGAGCCTGAAGAACGAACTGGTGGCCTTTGAACGTTTTTATACTCGTGAGGAAGCCCAACTGCATATCTTTGCCTGGATAGAAACATTTTATAACCGGATTAGGAGGCATTCAACCTTGGGATATTTAAGCCCCGTGGACTATGAAAAAGAAAATAGTTAACCTTAATAAAGTGTCCAGCAAATCAGGGCAAGACCAAACCCCTGCGGTTTCGACACTCGTAATCATGCCGAATTTTCGTCGAAATTGGGTCGAAGGTCAATTACATTTTCAAACGCATGTGACCTTTAAGCGGATGCCGATTTTGGTTGATAATTTTGATATCTTGTGGGGAGCAATTGAGAAAATTAAAAAGGAAACTGCTTTTGATTTGATAGCATGGGTAATTCTTCCCGATCATGTTCATTGGCTGATTGATGCCGGGGAAAATGACCCGTCCCGCTTGATCCGGCGTATAAAATTGTCCTTTTCATCCTATTATCGTAAGAAATATGCTATGCGGGAAGGCCGCGTTTGGCAACATCGATTTTGGAATCATGTGATTACGAATCAAAAGGACTTAAATAACCATATTGATTATATTCATTATAATCCTGTTAAGCATGGGTATACAATGGATTCTTTTAAATACGGACATTCTTCACTTCATGAATATTTCTCAAAAGGGTATTATTTAAGGGATTGGGGTGTAATGGGTGCATCGGACCTGAAAGGCGAATATGGGGAATGAAATGAAAGAACGATGTCGAAACCGCAGGGGTTTCGACCTATTATACTGGTAA
>JAPLUS010000359.1 GCA_026397495.1 Candidatus Zixiibacteriota bacterium
CGGGGAGATCGGTCGGGTTTGATCGGCAAAAACGGTTCGGGGAAAACCACCATACTAAAATCCATCTTGGGCGAGCTCGATCTAATTGATGGTTCAATAAAGCTGGGGAAAAATGTGGAAGTGGCCTACTTCGACCAGGAACTGGGAGATCTAAACAACAATAATACGGTTCTTGATGAACTATGGATGGTTGACCCGTTGACCGAGGCGGGACGACTGAGATCCTTTTTGGCCCGTTTCGGATTTCGAGGAGAGGATGTCCTAAAAAAGGTTGTTGTTCTTTCCGGTGGTGAAAAAACCAAATTGGCGCTGGCCAAATTATTGTTCTTTCCAGCCAATTTTCTTATCTTCGATGAACCGACCAACCATCTTGATCTTGATTCGCGCCAGGCTCTGGAAGATGCCTTACGTCATTATAACGGTACCTACTTGATTATCAGCCACGATCGCCATTTTCTTGATCGGGTTGCGGAACGGATAGTGGCCATCGAGAACGGGACAGTCAAAATATACAATGGCAATTACAGCTATTATAGGGAAAAGAAGACGAGAGAATCGGCGCCGACAGTTAAAAAACTGACTGACCCTGAGAAATTACGTGAATATACAGATTTTAAAAAATCATCACAAACTAAGGGAAAAATAAAAAAGGAACTGCGTTCCGTAAAATCCAAAATAGAAAACATGGAGACCATTCTAAATCGCATGGAAAATGATATTGAATATAATATCCCTAAAACCAAATGGGAAAAATTAGACGCGGCTTTTCAGGAAAAAAACCGCATTGAAGAAGTATTATTAAATCTTTATCATAAATTAGAGGAGTTAAAACGACTGGATGCCCAATATTCTAATTTTGAGCGGGAGTCCCATTAAGGATGGCTCAACCGAGCTTTTGCTTCGTCAGATTTCAAAGGGGACTGCAGAATCATTTCCGGATCGGGTAATTGAAAATTTTGTCCGGCTAAATGAATTGACATATATTCCCTGTCAATCCTGCGGTAAAAGCCCGGAACCTAACTACTGTTTTTTCCATGATGATATTTATCCCTTATATAATTTGCTGGTTAACTGCGATATCGTTCTTTTTGGCTCCCCCATCTATTTCGACTCTGTTTCAGCTCAAGCCAAATCATTTATAGATCGCTGTAACTGTCTCCGGCCGCTGGACTTCAGCCACCGCTCAAATCATCTCTTTAAAAACATCCTCTCCAAAAAACGACTGGGTGGAATGGCGTTGGTCGCAGGAGAACGGCAGAAATTCGAATGGGCCCGTAAGGTAATTGCCGGTTTCTTTAAATGGGTGGATATTGAAGACTGCGGCCTTATTACTTATGTCGGAGCAGTCGGTGATGAAATCGGACAGGTACGAAATAATAATCCAAAGATGAGCGAGGCCTTGTCGCTGGGACAGAAGATTGCCATCAGGCAAAAAGAGAAAATCGCCTGATTGGTTATGGGATTTCCCCCATAATTCGCTCAAGTCCACTACAGATTTCAATCCCTTTCAGTCCAGAATAATATCCTTGAGAATTATTCGCTTATGTTCCTCCGATAAAATTATAAGGCGATTATGAATAAG
>JAPLUS010000029.1 GCA_026397495.1 Candidatus Zixiibacteriota bacterium
GGCTATTATCGATATGGAGAAAAGATTTGGACATGTGGAGTTTGAAACCGAAGAACTTGATTTTAAACAGACCGACTACTATCAGGAGGAGATGGGAGATAATCTAAAGCGGAGGTTTTTTTCTTTCAGCAAGATGGTGGAGCGGGACCAATTGGCGGATATTAAGCTCTGGACAAATAAATTAGAATCCAAATATGGCGATAAGGTCGGCGATTTTGTTTTCCGGACGGTTAACCTTGATCCCGGAATATTGCGTCTATCGGGATTATCTTTGGCTTCCACCAAGGATTTTTCTCATCGGATATATCTTCGCAACGGCATCTATGCCGAAATCACTCTTTTATATGAAAAGAAGCAATTCAAGCCGCTCCCATGGACATATCCCGATTATCAAGAGCCGGGAACAATAGAGTTTTTGGCCAAAGTCCGGGAGACGATGAAAAAAATGGAATTTGAGGGGGAATAAAATCCCTTTGTTCCGCCAAAAGCGATATTCTCAATAAATAATATATAATGTTATACTAAGCCCCTTTCGCCTCGCGTGCCAAAACCACCAGTTTCCAGTGCGATTGTAATATATTTCCTATTGCGATAATCTTTCTAAATACCTATCCTTTCTATGGTCAGCAAAAACAAAGAAAAATTTTGCGGCTTGTCACTTCATAATAGGTGGGAACCAAATCAAGCCGCTCTAGTTAAAAAGGAATAAAGATGGATAGATTTGTTATTACCGGCGGCAAGAAGCTTAAGGGGAGCATCAAAACCGACGGTTCCAAAAACGCCGGTCTGCCGATTATTGCCGGGACAATATTAATCGGCAAGGGCGAAACCGAATTGGAGAACATCCCTCCCTTAAGAGATATTTACACTATTAAGAAGATGCTGGAGCATATCGGCGCCACCGTGGATTATGACGACAAGGATATGAAAATGCGGATTGACAGTACTCATATCAATGAGAGTACTGCGCCTTATGAATTAATGCGCCAGATGCGAGCCTCATTTTTAGTCCTGGGACCTCTTTTGGCGCGGCTGGGAGAGGCCCGAGTCTCGCTTCCGGGCGGTTGCACTTTGGGCGCTCGGCCGGTCGATTATCACATAAATGGATTCCGAGCTTTGGGGGCAGAGATTTCAGAGGAAAACGGATATGTAATTGCCAAAGCGAATCCGCTTAAGGGTGCCTCTATCCATTTTGACCGTCCGTCCCATACCGGCACCGAAAATATTATGTTTGGAGCGGTCTTGGCCAAGGGAACGACCCGAATCGTCAACGCCGCCTGCGACCCCGAAGTTCTCGATGTTGCCGAATTTCTGAATACCGCCGGAGCTAAAATATCCGGAGCGGGAACGTCAACCATAGAAATTGAAGGGGTAAAAAGCCTGAAACCAGTCAAATATAAGGTTTCCGGCGACCGGCTGGTGGCCGGAACCTATATGTGCGGAGCGGCCATCACCGGAGGGCAGGTTGAGCTTACCGGAATAAACCCTTCACATTTGACCATGGTCTCCCGTAAATTATTCGAGATGGGGTGTACGGTTACAGAAGGGAACAACAAAATTGCAGTCCAGGGACCCAAAAGGCTCAAGGCAGTCAAGGTGGTTACTTTCCCTTTCCCCGGGTTTCCAACCGACCTTCAAGCCTGCATTATGGCTCTGGCAACAGTGGCCGACGGAACCAGCAATATAAAGGAAACTGTTTTTGAAAATCGGTTCGGACATACAATGGAATTAAGGCGTTTGGGAGCCGATGTTACGGTTACTTCCGATGAAGCCATAATAAAAGGGATGGAAAGGTTAACCGGGGCCTCGGTAATGGCCTCCGATATTAGAGCCGGCGCGGGATTGGTCCTGGCCTGTCTGGCCGCTGAAGGGAATAGCGAAGTTCTCCGTGTTTATCATATCGACCGCGGTTACTGCCAGCTGGAAAAGAGATTATCCTCGCTGGGAGCAAATATAAAAAGAGAAAGCTGACAAAGAGTGACGGCGATGACAAAAAAAGTTCTTCTTATTTTGACGGTTGGGCTGATGACAATTAGTGTAGCCAAGGCGCAGGAAACCTATTTTGGCAGAAACAAAGTTCAGTTTGGGCGATTCTCCTGGGAGTATATTCAATCACGCCATTTTGATGTCTATTATTACGCCAATGAATACGGGACGGCCAAATTCGCCGCCAGCGTGTTGGAATCGGCCTATGTAGTTATTTCCGACCAGCTTAATTACCGGATTCATACGCGCATCCCGATTTTTATCTACAACTCACCCAATGATTTTCAGCAGACCAATATTGTCCCGGATCTTATCGAAGAAGGCGTGGGTGGTTTTACGGAGGCATTTAAAAACAGAATTGCGATACCTTTTGACGGTTCCACC
>JAPLUS010000190.1 GCA_026397495.1 Candidatus Zixiibacteriota bacterium
ACCGCCTTTTGATAAGCCTCGTTGATTGTTTTCATAGGGTATCCAATTATATCATCACGGTCGTAAATATTCACCCACTTGCCTATCAATTCCGGCCAATGAGCGGCAAGCCGAGGCGACGGTACCGCTATCGGTAATCCAAAATCACTATACCGTAGACTCCAAATGGCGGTCGGACAACCCATAGTATAGAAAAGAGTTAGGGTATCCCCTTTCTCCAGTGGTGTCTTTCCAATATTTTCTCTAACCTTGTTCCCTATAATCTGTCGTGTCCCTCCAAATTCAACCTGAAGATCATAAAGGTAATTGCTGGAAATGATGGTGCCGAGGCTATGTGCCAAAACACAAAGAGGCGCCTTGTCCCCCGCCCTTTCCGCCAATTTCCTAAAGCTTTGTGCAAAAACCTGATGGATTTCATCATAGGTCTTTCGATACTGCGGCACCGGCTGGTAAGCAATGGCATCACCGGCAAAATCTATCATAAACCGCCGTAGCTTCTTCCAGTCCATTCTCCCTGCCATCTTAAGGTTTTTCCAGATCCGATCTTCATGTTCCTGAATGCAGGGCTGCCAGAAGACCGGTTCAATGATGAGTTCTTCAGACGGGTTGCTTATTACCCCCTTTAATTGCTTGGAAAATCGTTTTTTTAGTTGTTTGCTTAGCGGCTCGGCGAAATTCTCATCCTGTTTGCCGATTCCATGCACAATTGCTATCGCCAATTTCTGGGTCATATGCTTGCCTCGTCGTTACAGATAATTAAGACGCTTTACACATTTAATATGATGTTCTTGTCTTTATCACCGATGAGTAAAAATAGTTTCCCATATGGGAATTCTATTTCTTCATTAAGCAAAGAGCAATTGGTTTCCCAGTCAACAAAAAACGATTTATCATAACAGAGACTTTCCCACAGCCCGCCACGCGCGGGTGGGTTTCCGGGTAAACGGCTTCCGGGCAGGCTAAAGCCTGCCGCGCACATAACCCGCCGTGGTGGGGGGCTCTGCCCTACCGCAACTTACGCTAGACTTGTAGAGCATCTGAACTAACACCAATACCAAGGGTGCCACCCCCAAACTTGCTTTGGGGGTGCCGGTTCTTTACCCGACAGGAAGGAGATCGGGTTCCGAATCGCGAATGAAGTGAGCGTTGAGAAACCCGACATCTTTTTTTCACGCTCCGCATGAAATGTCAAGACCACCAGGGAGACTGGCCGCGCATTTAAGATCTCATGGATACGACGCAAATGGCTGAACCCCGCCAAAGACGGGCAAGCACGGGGGTTCTGCCCTACGTCTACCTCAACCGATCTTGACATATGTGCAATATCTCAAAAAAAGAATGTCGAAACTGCGGGAGTTTCGACCTATAAAGCCATTGATCGACGGTTTTTTTCAGGTTCCCGGTACAATCGAGGCTTGATAATTCCCATCTGATTTGCTTATATTATTTCCAATATGACCGCAATGAATCGATTATCGATTGGCCGGAATATCTTTCCCCTATTAATATTGGCGGTTTTGGCTTTTGCGCAGTCAGCCATTGCCAATCAACCGGTCATAGTCCGGCATCCGGATGGCATCCTGGGGAGGCCAAATGGGCATATTTTTGGGGAATATGCTTCCGTAACCGACCTCCAAAAGGCCGATCCCGTCGATCAGAAAATATTAGGGGTGGCTCTGAAAATCCCCGCCACCCGGAATCTGACTTTTGGGGCGGCCTATTTTGCTCGGCAGAGTGATTCGCTGTATCACAATTACCGGCTGGAATTGTCTTTCTATATAATTAGTCCAATCGTTGCCGCGGCAAAGTGTAATCCCGATGGTGCCATTGGGGCACCGATTATCTTGGCCGGGTTTGGCGGCGAAGTTTCCGATCTAAATATACACAGCCATCGAAACAGCGGAACTTTTCAGGTGATTATCCCCTGTTCGCGGAAATTGACCGTTGGCGGCGGCGCTAAAATCTTCCAGAAGGATAATCCCCGGCAGGTCGAATCCGCTTTTGGAATAGTTAATATCTATTCGCGGGAGTATGAAACCGACCAACCGTATTCCAATCCCGATGGTATGGAAGGATCAATTGCCTTTTTACTAAAGGGGGGCGGTTCCAAATACGGGATTTTTGGTCAGCTCGACTTTGTTTTTCCTCTGGAGCCAACGATGACGCTAACCTTTTATCTGCGCGGTGAACGGATTCCCTTGCCTTATGTACGCCTGGCGATAGTTGGTTTCCACGCCGCTTTCTACCCCAGCAATTTCTAATATTAAAAACTTCCCATATAAATTTCCGGAAACCGATTACGCCTTAAAACGTAGAATAATTAGCCGGTTAAATTGAAAGCTATCGGCAAAGGAGAAAATATGAAGAGAGTATTGTTGTTCGCGCTGTTGGTAATACTAATGGCGCTTCCCTTATGGGCCACATCCCCTGATAATGAGAAGGTTATTATTGAATCATCCGGCGCCTGGCTTGGTGTTTATACTCAGTCGGTTGATGAAGATTTAAAAGACGCCTTTAAACTCGAAACCGATCGCGGGGTGATTATCAACCAGGTGGTTCCCAATTCTCCGGCGGATAAGGCCGGGCTCAAACAGGGAGATATTATATTGAGCCTTGATGGCGACTCGGTCATAACCCCCGAACAGCTGGCTGAACTGGTCGGCAAGCATAATCCGAATGATGCCGTAAAGATTAAGGTAATTCGCAAGAATAAACAAGAAACGATTACGGCTACTCTGGGCTCTCGCGAAGATGAAAGCGCTCCTAAATTTAATGGTGGGAGAATAGCCCTCCCCAGAGTCTTCTCTAAAAGTTATGGTTTTAAACAAAATGTCATGGCGGATAGATATACCTGCCCGACCGGCAGGCGGGTTGGGGTTACGCTTCAAAGCCTCAATAGCCAATTAGGAGACTATTTTGGAGTTAAGGACGGGCAGGGAGCGTTGATAACGGAAGTGATTGAGGATTCTCCCGCTAAGAAAGCAGGCCTGAAGGCTGGAGATGTTATAACCAATATCGATACGGATCGAATTGAAGACCCAGGGGATGTTCAAGATCTGATAGCAAGAGCCAAAAAGGGAGATAAGTTGACCCTTACTCTTCTCCGTGAGAAGAAAGAGATAGTTTTGGCGGTCGAAGTGGCTGAATCGCCGGATAAATCTGCTGCGGTTTTTAAATCAAAGCTGCCCAAGTTCGATAAATATTTTTCCTTTGACCCTTGGGCAAAGGGCTCAATTCCCGGCGAGATTGATGATTCCGATTCTGGAATGGAGGAAATACAGGAATCGATAAAACAGCTTCAAAAACAGATGGAAGAGCTTCAGAGGCAATTTAACGAATGGCAGAGGCCTCCTCAGAAAAAATAGTAGAGACTTATCCTGCTTGTTGATGCCCGACCCCCCTTAGTCAGCAATTGCCGCCGGGGGTTTTTTTTATTTGCCTTAAGCCCCAATCAAATTTATAATAGGAGAGATAACTTTTAACAGGGGATTCCCAATGTCGGAATTAACGGTCGACAGGTTCTATAAAGACCGCAAAGACTTTCTCGATTTAACTCTTCTCAACTCCGAAATAGGTCTTACCAAAAAGATTACCACCGCCGAGGTTCATCGTCCGGGACTGGCTTTAGCCGGTTATGTTGACCGCTTTGTCAATTACCGCACACAGGTTCTCGGCGAAACTGAAATAGCTTTCCTGCATCAGATGGAACACAAAGCGCTTCTGGATGCCGCGGATCGGATTTTTGGATGTGATATTCCACTGATGATTATATCCAAGGGAATAACTCCGCCTCTTGATTTTTTGGAGGCGGCCGATAAACATAAGACGGCCGTTTTTTCATCACGACTGACCACGGCGGAATTAACTAACCGTCTTTCGGTCTATCTGGATATGTTCTTTGCTCCGGCGATTACGGTGCACGCGACGCTGGTTGATGTTTATGGCGTGGGCTTGCTTTATACCGGCAAATCGGGCATTGGCAAATCGGAAATTGCTATGGATTTAGTAGAGCGGGGGCATCGCCTGGTGGCCGATGATGTCGTCAAAATTATCCGTAAAGCGCCGGACTTAATTGTCGGCACCGGTTCCGAGCTATTAGGGCATCATATGGAAATTCGCGGCATTGGGATTATTGATATTGAGCGGCTTTTTGGCATCCGATCTATCCGTTTGCAGAAAAGAATTGAGGTTGAGGTGCATCTAACCCCTTGGGCGGATGAGCTGGAATATGAGAGGCTGGGTATAGAGGATACCACCACCACCATTCTGGGGGTTTCAATACCGCTGGTGAATATGCCGATTTCACCGGGAAAAAATATTACAGTAATTTCGGAAGTGATAGCAATGAATCATATGTTGAAAGTCTATGGCGAGAATTCCGCGGCGGAGTTCTCCAAACGCCTTTCCGAGCGTCTCCACCGTCAGGCCCTGACCCAGGATTATCTCGAATCGGATTATGAGTAGAGAAAGCACAAATGTTTAATTTGGGGTCATGAACATATCTAAGAGTCACTTTTGTGAGATTCCTTATTTAATTATACTCCCTAATCAATATCGGCCATATATAATTCAATTCCCGACTTCACCATATCCATATGAAAGAGTTATGGTTAAGCCAAATTATGGCAATACCCCTTAAGTCGTTGGGCTATAGCTCGACGGTTTGATCGAGGGTGGGGATAAGGCAGTCCCAACCACGTTCCTTTTTCAAGTGTCCCGCCATTGCCTCCGACTGTGATATTTCGCCGTGGGTTACAAAAACGCGGCGTGGTTTTCTTTTGAACGGCTGGAGCCAACGGAGTAATTCGGAATAGTCGGCATGCGCCGATAACCCATAAATGGTAACAATCTTGGCCCTTACCCGAACCATAGTTTTGTGAATATAGACCGTCGTTTCACCATCCATCAGCTGACGCCCCAGGGTTCCTTCGGCCATATATCCGACCAACGCCATGATAGTGTTCGTATCGGGGAGACGGTTCAATAAATGATGAAGAATTCGCCCGCCGACCATCATTCCGCTGGCCGAGATGATGATTCCCGGGCCTTTTAATCGATTGAGAAGTTTTGATTCCTTGCGGTCACGGTGGAAAAAAACATTGCTGGCTTCCAGGGTTGATCTTCCGTCCGCTGATCTATCCATATCCAACGGGCGGTAGGAACTATACTGAGCATAGATATCAGTTACCGATATGCCCATTGGGGAATCAACATGGATATTAATGGGGGGGATACGTTTATTTTTAATCAGTCGATTGACCAGATAAATTATTTGCTGGGTTCGGCCGACGGCAAAGGCCGGAATTAATAGAACGCACTTACGTTCTATAACTTCGTGGATGATATTGATAAATTCCGAATCGGGATCTTCCGGCGGATGTAACCTGCCGCCATAAGTGGATTCGCACACCAGATAATCGCATTCGGGCGGTTCCGACGGGTCATTAGTCATCGGGTTGTTGTATCGGCCAACATCGCCGGAGAAAAGAACCGAGGTTTCTCTTTTCATATTGGATAAGGCCAGTTCAACACTGGTGGCACCGAGAATATGGCCGGCATCATGATATCGAAATTGGAAATACTCGTTTATTTTTACCCAACTATTGAATGGGACCGGAACCAGAAGTTTCCTGGCCGCTTCCACATCCTCAGTGGTAAAAAGAGGTAAAGCTTTCTCATGGCGCGTCAATTTCTTCTTATTCCGGTATTCAGCATCTTCAGCAAGGAGATGGGCCGTATCAAGCAGAGAAATACCGCCAATAGCCATTGTCGGCGGTGTGGCATAAATCGCGCCGCTAAACCCCTCCCGGACCAACTTGGGAAGATAGCCAATATGATCGACATGGCTATGGGTAATAATGATGGCCTCTATTTCCGAAGGTTCAAAGGGCGGTGGGTTCCAGTTTCGCAAACGCAGTTCACGTGATCCCTGAAACATCCCGCAATCAACCAGAATTTTTTTGCCGTTGACATTGATCAGATATTTGGATCCGGTAACGGTACCGGCGGCCCCATGAAAAGAC
>JAPLUS010000445.1 GCA_026397495.1 Candidatus Zixiibacteriota bacterium
ATGGGATCGCATTCTGATATTAATAACAATTCAGCTTCTTCAGATGTAGCTACACGAGTACGGATTATTTGTTCGCCGTAACTTGGCTGAATTTGATAAAGTTCCTTCCATAAGGTAAAGAACGAACCTGTCAGGTCTTTCTTAACCAGGTCTGGCATCAGCGACACTGCAAAAAATGCACGCTGCAAGCTGATGGGTTCACCGTTAGCCAGGCGGCGCCGGTAAACTTCCCATACTTTCTCATTTTCATCCAGATTAAGGCTTGCGCAGATATGGCTGCGTGGAGTGACCTGATTAATGCTTATTACTTCGGTGGCAGGTTCCCATCCGCGATTTCTCAAGTCATCGGTTGTGGAACACAGATAAGAAAGGTCAAGCTCCACGCGGCGCCGGCGCACAAAGGTTCCACGGCCTTTTTCGCGATAGATAAGACCTTCCCGCTCCAGCATATCCAGCGCATGCCGGATAGTGCCGCGGTTCACAGCAAACATATCACAAAGTTCAGCCTCCGATGGCAGCGTAATTTCGATATTCTCTTCCTTTTTATCAATATCTGCAATTGATTCACGCAATATCTGAACGATTTGGTAATAATAAGGAACAGGTAAATCCTTGTTTATGCGGCGCGGGTTTAATATACTTTCAGCCATTTTCTCCTTCTACCTGGTCACTTGTATAAACAGGTTGTCAGAAAAAAATTTTACCATTGAATGACAGCCTGTCAAAACAAATCAATTCTTGACTCAGGTAAATATTTGTGCTATATTTCTACCTGTCCACTTGTCTGAACAGGCATTTATTAAGACTATTTTTCACAACAGCTGCAAGAATTCATTCAAATAACTTGCAGATTAAGGTAAAAAATCATCTTCTGGAATGACTTGGGCTTATTTTCGTAGTAATTAATTAATTCTAAGGAGAGGTATTATGAAAAGACTGTTTGACACTGATATGTTCGACTTTATGCTCGAAAGCGTCAACCACAATCGCTATATCGTAGCCACCTACTATATAGAAGATACTCTGGAAGACCAAGATTGGATTGAGCACCTGCACCAGGTTCAGCGTATGGCACTGGAAGGTTCAACCTCCAGCTGGATGCGCGTTAAAGAAGATACCGGTGAAGTGCGGGAAAAACTGACCAGTAAAGTCCTCGGGTATTATGAGATCCCAACAGAAAACAAGCACAAGAAAGCAGCTATTATCCAACTGGGTTTCCCTATTGATGCCTGGGATGTCAATATCAACGTGCCCATGATGTTGCTGACAATTGCTGGCAATGCTTTTGTATTCAGCAAGAAGGTCAAACTATTAGATGTTTATTATCCTCCGGAATTGGCTGCACGCTTTAAAGGCCCCAAGTTTGGTATTCCCGGCTTGCGTGAATTGAAAGGCATCAAAGACCGCCCAATGGTTCTGCATATCATTAAACCCAAAATGGGCATGACCCCGCAACAAACTGCGGATCAAGTCTTCGAGACAGCTCTCGGCGGTGCCGATTTCGCCAAAGATGACGAAATGCTTGCCGACTTGGAAAACTCCCCCTGGGAAAAACGTCTTGAAGCAGTCCTTAAAGCAGTTGATAAAGCCGAAAAAGAAACTGGCAAACGGCTGACTTACATGCTCAGCATTACTGATTCATATGAGAACCTCATCCCCAAAGCCAAACGTGCGGTTCAGCTCGGGGCTGAAGGTTTACTTCTGGCCTATTCTTGCGGTCCAGCCGCATTAAAAGTTCTTTCTGAAGATCCCGAGATAAATGTTCCTATCCTCTTGCACATTTCACATATGCTGGCTGGATTGCAGCATATCAACTTCCCAACCTATTCCAAGCTTTGCCGCTTATG
>JAPLUS010000147.1 GCA_026397495.1 Candidatus Zixiibacteriota bacterium
CAGCAATTCCACAATTATTTCGAGAGAGCGGAGAAAAAGATGGGTGTTACCGGTGAGCAGCTATTGCAGATGCTGGAGTGCCGGCTGGATAATATTATTTATCGTCTGGGTTTTGCTCCCTCTCGAAAAGCCGCTCGGCAGCTTGTCCGTCACAGGCATTTTCTGATTAACAATAAGATTGTGGATATTCCTTCTTATCTTTTAAAACCAAATGATATTATCAAAGTGCGGGATAAATCCAAGAATCTGGATATTATTCATGCGGCCCTAAAGGAATTTGCGCAGGCTGAGCCGATTATTTGGCTGCGTCTAAATAAAGCCGCTCTTGAAGGGGAGCTTCTGGAATATCCAAAGCGAGAGGACATTCCGCTCACGGCCAATGAACAATTGATAGTAGAACTTTACTCAAAATAGATAATAATCCGCCTTACTGGAGGCTTTATATTATGAAATGGAAAAGTTTACAGATGCCCAAAGAAGTTGTCTTAGATCAGTCTTCCGCCGCTGACAATTATTCAAGGTTTACTATTGAACCTTTGGAGAGAGGTTTTGGCATCACTCTGGGTAATGCCCTTCGGCGAGTCCTTTTATCCTCTATTCAGGGTTCGGCGGTCGTCTCCATGCGGGTCAGTGGTGCCCTTCATGAGTTTACTGCTATTCCCGGACTTTATGAGGATATTACGAATCTGGTCTTGAATATCAAGAAGATTCAGGTGAGGTTGCTGGCCGATGAAATGAAAACGTTGACTCTCAAGGTGGATAAGAAAGGCAAGCTAACGGCCGGGATGTTTACCGGTGATCCTCAAGTTGAAATATTAAATCCGGATCTGCATATTGCTGAATTGGTAGAAGATCGAGACTTCAATATAGAGATCGACGTTGATGGTGGTCGGGGCTATATTTTGGCAGAGCACAATAAGAGATCCGATGCTCCCCTTGGCACAATCTTTATAGATTCCCTTTTCTCTCCGGTGACTAAGGTTAATTTTGAGATAGAGAATACCCGTGTCGGACAACGCACCGACTATGATCGGCTTATAGTTGAAATTGGTACCGATAATTCGATTACACCGGAGGATGCTTTATCCTTTGCGGCGAAAATTCTTAAAGATCACTTGCAATTATTTATACATATGGACGAAGAAATTGCGGTCGAAGAAGAAAAAATCGAGGATGAGGAAACCGTTCGTATCCGTCAGCTTTTTAAGACACGAGTGGACGAATTGGAATTATCGGTTAGATCATCAAATTGCCTTAGAGCGGCAAATATTCAAACCTTGGGAGATCTCGTTTCGAAAACAGAATCAGATATGCTTAAATACCGTAATTTCGGACGGAAATCGCTTAATGAATTGACAGCTATACTTGATGAATTGGGTCTGTCATTCGGTATGGATATCTCCAAATATCAGGAGAAATTATAGAGGATCGACATGCGCCACCAAAAGAAGATAAAAAAACTCAGTCGAACAAAATCCCACCGGGAAGCTATGCTGGACAATATGGGCATTTCCCTTTTTGCCAATAGGACCATTGTAACCACCGAGTCCAAAGCTAAAGAGCTAAGGCGGTTTGCGGACCGGTTAATAAGCATTGCCAAAGAAGATACTCTGGCAGCCCGCCGTCTGGTGGCCAAGTCGATAAAGAGTAAAGAAGTCCTCCGAAAGCTTTTCAAGGAAATAATTCCGCAATTCAAGAATCGAAATTCCGGTTTTACTCGTGTGATTAAGATGGGTTACCGCCGCGGCGATAGCGCGATGATGTCAATAGTGGAACTTCTTACCGAAAAACCCAAGGTTGAAAAGAGTAAAGCCGGCAAGCAGAAAGCGGCTTCCCAAAAAGGGAAGGAAATGGTCGCCGAAAAAGAAAAAACTGATAAAGAAAAAACCTCAGAAAAGCAATAGCGCTTTAAAATTATCTCTTTTATATCCGCTCAGGGTATTGTATCTGCCCTGAGCGGTTTTTTTTTTTTCTTAAAATATCGTTTGCGTTTTGCCGGTCGGGATGCTATCATTTATAGTCTTAAACGACATTATTATATCTACCTGTTAATAAACTGTGTAGTAATACCTTATGTTCAGACTATCAATCTCCATATATTTTATGAGGGAAAATCGTAAATGACAGAGATGGTCGAGCAGAAAAGAGGGATCTCCAAGGGCTGTCTGATAGCGCTGGTAATCATCGCTGCCATAATTGTCCTTATAATAGCCATGAGTATTATCTGTTATGTCAAACGGGATAGTATGCTTCAATGGGGTGTTATTAAAATGACAGAGACCATTAAGCGGGAGGCTTTAGTTAATCTTCCTGATAGTCTCACGGAGTCTGATATTGATAGTGCCGCCACTGATTTCATACAGGCCTTGAAGAATAAGAGCGTTGACCAAAAGCAGATGAGACAGATTATCCTTGTTTATCAGGACCTTATGAAAGACGGCAAAATAGATAAAGATGAATGCAAACGATATATTGAGGAATTGAGGAGGGCAACTCATACAGATGCCGTTGCCCCAAAATAATATTGCGCTAATTCTTAATAGATTATGATATTGTTGCTTAAGGACATTTAACTAAACTATTACTTGATGCTGAATCTTATTCCTATCATTATCGGATACCTCTTGGGCGCCATTCCCTTTGGTTTATTGATCAGCCGCCTGTTTGGGATCCGCGATATCCGCATGGTTGGCTCAGGCAATATTGGCGCCACCAATGTCTGGCGTATGGCCGGAGCGACGCCGGCATTATTAGTATTTATGGCCGATATTGGCAAAGGGATAGCGGCGGTTTGGCTGGCTTCAGCCATTGCCTCCAATTCCGATATCACCGAGTATCTCAAGTTGGCATCCGGATTAGCCGCCGTCCTGGGTCACATATTTCCCATATACCTTAGATTCAAAGGTGGCAAGGGGGTCAATACCGCTCTGGGTGTGATGATAACCCTTCTTCCATTGGAAACTATCGTTGCCCTGATGGTATTTATCTTAACCGTCGCCATTAGCAGATATATTTCCCTCGGTTCTATTTTGGCGTCAATGGCCTTCTTCGTTATCATCATCGTTGAGAAGATTATCTTGGTGAAGTATATTCATCCGATCTATATACCGACTTCATTATTGCTGATGATTTTGATTATCTTTACCCATCGTTCCAATATTATACGCCTTCTGCAGGGAAACGAAAATCGCTTCAGTTTTCATTCCTCAAAAGAGAGCCGGGCGGGAAACAATGACTGAGAAAATGGCTGTTTTGGGAGCGGGAAGCTGGGGGATAGCGATTGCCAATCTCCTTTATTCCAACGGTCATAAGATTACCCTTTGGGAATTTAATCGAAATGATTACCAATCTCTGGTTGCCAATCGCACTCATC
Organism: Candidatus Zixiibacteriota bacterium; assembly: GCA_026397495.1. Classification (GTDB taxonomy): domain Bacteria; phylum Zixibacteria; class MSB-5A5; order GN15; family PGXB01; genus JAPLUS01. The sequence goes on from JAPLUS010000147.1 coordinate 3,374, forward strand.
AACAGAAACTCCCCGGAATTGTTATCCCCGATGAAATATCAATCAGCAATAATCTGGAAGAGTCTA
>JAPLUS010000363.1 GCA_026397495.1 Candidatus Zixiibacteriota bacterium
GCCGATTTGCACCAGCTCGCCGCGTGAGATGATAACCTTTTTCTTATTTGCCAGCGTATTTAAAATCAAAAATATGGCCGCGGCATTGTTATTGACAATGGTTCCGGCTTCGGCTCGGGAAAGAAAGGCCAAATATTTTTCGGCGACATCTCCCCGTTTACCTCTTTTCCCGGAACTGATATCATACTCAAGGTTGTTATAGCCGGTAAGGTGGCTCATAAATTTTTCAACGAGATTATCTGATAACGGCGCCCGACCCAGATTAGTATGCACAAGGATTCCGGTCCCATTTATCACCTGCATTATTTTTCTTCTTCGGAGAGACCTAATTTCGGAACCTATCTCCTTTTTAAAAATTTCATATCGAATATTTTTGAGTCCCTTTCCCATTCTTTCTTTTAAGCTCTCCACTTGTGCCCGAATTATCTCAACCATTAGGGGGCGAGGAATATCCTGCTGAAGCGTTATAATGGCGCGCTCCGATGAAATAATCTCCACCGAGGGAATATCTCTCTTAGTCCTAATTATAAAATCATCCACATTATAACCTATATAAGAGGGTAATTATAACCTGGCCGACTGCCTGCAGGGATTGTACGGAGCATTTATCCGGCGTATCCAAAGTGGTATGCCAGTAGGGATAATCAAAATCAATAATAACCGCTGAAGGCAGGTCAATAGTCATAAATGAAAGATGATCATCATATATGGCGTCTCCAACGGAATCAATAAAAGCCTTTTCACCCAGTCCCGCCGCCGTTTCCCAAACCAACTTACTGATTTCCGGATAATATTTAAGGGAGAGTTCTTCTTTATAAATCTTTAGATCTTTGTCTCCCACCATATCAATAACCAAGGCGAATTTATATTTTCCTTTGATATCTGATATCATCTCTTTGGCGCCAAGAAAATATTCATCAAGGTCTCCCGGTCTTCCCCAATCCTCGCCGTCCAAAAGAGCCAGATCAATATTCACGCGACACCTGCTCTTAGCCAAAAGGTTCCCCAATTCCATAAGGACGGCAACCCCGGAAGCTCCATCGTTAGCGCCGGGAATAGGCTCCATCCGTTTAGTCGTATCAGAATCATATTCGGCTCGGGGGCGACTGTCATAGTGAGCTGAGAGAAGGTAATTCTGATTTTCATCACTGCCGCTCCCCTTGAATCTGGCAACAATATTTACCATCGCAATTGCTTTCCCGGTGACTTTATCGAAATGAGTAAACATCATAGTATCGACGACAGCTCCCAAACCGGTAAAAAAATCAATCAAATATTGTCGACAATTCTCCGCATTGGTGCTGCCCGGCACACGGGGGCCGAAGGCGATCTGCTTCTCGAGATATTCAAAAGCCCGGTCACCATCAAAGGGCGGGATGATAACTTTGTTGCTCTTGCTTCCGGCACAGGAGAGCGATAGCAAAATCACGGATATCCAAAATGCGAGGATTCTAAAAATATTACTCAACTCTATCATTTATATGAAGAAAAAGCAGAGACAAGCAAATGTCAATGGCCTATTTTAAAAACGAATATTCACCCAACATCTAAGCTCCCGGGCATGGGTTTTTCTTTTATAAGCAATATCATTGGTATCCTGCCACCGGGCGCTAAGCCCCCCCGTAATCTGTGATGAAAACGAGTAGGAAATATTGGGCACTATCATAAAATCAGAACGTTCACCGGTCGAGGTAAATGGCATATTACCATTGGAGGCCTCAGATCTTTGCTTTTGGCGTGTTATTTCCACCGCTACCGACATGGTCGAGTTGAATTTCAGTCGGCCAAACAGGGGAATTTTAATGCCGGTTGGTGATGAAAAGCTATATTTGGTGGAGATACTCAAACCTGATGTTTTGTCCCGACGACGGCTATCCAATTTGCCCGTTTGTGTATTATAGGCTTTCTTTTCCGTAACCGAGCGGTCCGTACTGATATTAATCTGAACACCCCGGGTAACATCAATATTGAAAGCCAGCAATGGCCGTTGGGAAGTACTGACCTCTTCTGAGGTTTTAAATCCACTCGAAAGATTATAGTATGCACTTTTAGTTCGCGTATAGGACGTACGGGGTGAAAAGCGGGTGATAAGGGGATTTAGGACGTCGAAAGTTGTCAGCGGCTGAATGGTAAAATCAATATCGGGAAAGGTCGTGGCCACCGATTTTTGAGGATTAATAACCTTAATTACATCTTTGCTTATTTTCCGGCTAAAGGTCACATTCGTTTTAAGGCCGCCCAAAAATTCCGTCCCCGAGCTGAGGGTATACCCGGTACTCTTTGAAGTGGAGATGGCACTGCCATAACTGCCGGATTGAGAATTTGTCTTGGCGCCGATATCTTCCGTCAATCCTAAGCGGAACATAAACCGGGCCCTATCCACCAGACGGGGATAAGAATAACCATAATGCTCATTAAAATCATAGGTGATGGGACGAATCCATCCGGTTAGAAAACGCATTACTCCCACAGCCGAATAAAATGCCCTCTGGATATCACTTTGCCCTTTGTCGGCACTGCCTGTTTTTCCCTTTGGAGGGGAGGACGTCGGGGTCGAGGACTGTTTAGAGGCTCTCGCCGCAAAGAATTTATTGAAATCAAAAACACCGCTCATACCATAAGATTTGCTGGCATTGGCATTCCGAGCTCTATCATCGGAGTTAATATCCTCTCGATAGCTGGTGGAGAAATTGAATTTATGCGAAAGAAAATTAAAAAGATTCGGCGTATAGCTCGTGCCCCAGCTCTCGGAATAATTGACCTCGCGGCCAAGCTTGAACTTCGACGGATTAAAACTGAAGACCACGGAACGAGGATCGGTTATATCCCGTTTAGTGTCCATATTGTAATTGGAATTCAGGTTATCGGAAATCTTATAGGCCACTCTGAAGGTCCCCCGGAAATCACGATTGAGAGTACGCGTTCTTACCCGGCTGGAGTTTTCCCATACTTTAAAAGTTCGATTCATATCCCCGGACAGACTATACGAATTAGGGAAAAAATAAAAATGATTCCCCTTAAATTTGCTTAGTAGAGGAATCCCCTCCGTCCAGATAAAAGGCTTAATGGCGGGAACCGTGTTAAAATTCAAGACATACTGGCTCCCCACATGATAATTTTCCGCAAATGACATTGGTATTG
>JAPLUS010000281.1 GCA_026397495.1 Candidatus Zixiibacteriota bacterium
AGGTCCGGTTCAAATCGCTTAATGGGCTTGCCATTACTATCCAGCAATCCCCGAATTACTTTAGGACGATACAATTTGCCGCCGTTAGCTATGGCCGACACGCCGGCTGCCAACTGTAAAGCCGTAACCGAAACCGCTTGACCTATAGCCAAAACCGCTGTGTTATAAGCTGACCACTTACCGGGATTGCTAATGGAACCGGCGGCCTCGCCCGGCAGACCGATAAAATATCTCTGACCAAATCCAAAACGCCGATCGATCTCGCCTAATTTTTTGCCGCCTAAACGAATCGCCATTTTGGCGGTGCCAATATTACTGGATACCTCGATGACTTCCCGAAAGGTTAGATTGCCATGCCGATGGTCATCGTGAAGGATCCTCGGGCCGCATCGCCAAGCGCCATTTTCACAATTGATCAATTCCTCGGGTCGAGCCAGATTGCCATCAAGTATGGCGGCTGCCGTGAAAACCTTAAAAACCGACCCCGGTTCGAAAACATTGCTTATGGCTCTAAGTTTTATAGGATCATTTCTGCCATCGGCAACATAGTCAGCCGCCGCCAGGATTTCGCCGGTATGACAATCAATGAATATAGCTGAACCCTCGAGGGCTTTATACTTCTCAACGGCCGCCTTTAATTCCTCTTCTACAATTTCCTGAAAATACCAGTCAATGGTCAGAATAATGGAATGACCAGGTATCGAGGCAACGATAGGTATTTCTCTTAATTGATAGGTGGTCCTTTGGCCATCCCGAAGAAAATCAGTCAATCCGGCTTTGCCGGCCAGAATTGAATCGTAGCTGTATTCCAATCCTGAAATTCCCTGCCCGTCGATATTGGTGCTTCCGAGCAGCCGTTGACCAACTTCCCCAAAGGGATATTCGCGATTTAGATTTTTATTTATATATAGTCCGGGAATGCTATCCTTCATTACCTGTGTCGCCAACTCATCGGGCAAATTGCGGTCTATCCATTTGAATTTATCCGGAATTAAAGGATAATTTCCCCGTGCGGTACCGCGAGCTTGCTTGTAGAGCCTATCAAGATAAGTGTAAATTTTTCTTATTTCGGTTTCATCGGCCGGGTCGGCAAAGAGGGAATTTTTAATGACATTAATAGCCAGCTGCCGTCCCGTCCTATCGTAGATTGCTCCCCGCTCGGCCGGAATTTCCGTGCGGCCGGTCGATTGATTAAGAGCAATGGTGCCATATTTACAACCATAAACAATCTGAATATTGATTAGACGGGAAATAAGCAGGCCCCCAGCCCCAACCACCAGAATACATAGGACTATTAATCTTTTCTTTTTTATGTCAATGTTCATGATTTTCAAAGATAATGGTATCCGCCGCTTTGCTTTCAGTAATGACCGGCAGATTATCCGCCAATTTTTTCAACGATGAAACGACATTGTCTAAACCATCTTTTCTTATTTCCGGTTTTTTAACTACCAGTGTAAATATATTTTGAGCGCTGGCACGGGTTAATCCCAGCTGCTGCGAGACAACCGATTCCACTCTTGACAACCGTGACAAATCGACGATTTCGGTGTTTGTTTTCTTTAGGAGATCCGTCAAGCCTGCTTGCTCTTTTTCCAGTTTGGAAACCTCCTTAATCAAGCTTAAG
>JAPLUS010000288.1 GCA_026397495.1 Candidatus Zixiibacteriota bacterium
GGCCTTATGGACGGAAGCCCCATCTGCGGAAAAATATCCGCTTGGTGCGCGCCTTGATGAAATTTCTCCAGATCAATCAGACACCAATAAAATTATGGTCTATATGGAATGGCGTCGGAAGGCTGAATATTATCAGGCCAAGTATAGTGCTCTTATATCTCATACTTATACTGTGGATACCTTAGACGATAGGAGGGGCCTTTCGGCTGATTCTTTGAAAATGATTGTAATGGAGATAGCCGGAATCTATTACCATATAGGCCTGCTTTCTGAAGAAAAGGCGGAAAAAGAAGCCATGCTGGATAGCTTAAAAAGCATGGGCACCAAGGTTGATTCGAATTCTTATCGCCAAATTGAAGATTTCATCTCGTCGCTTAAATCTACTTTTAAATAGAACTTTTTCATCGAAATGCCGTAACTATTCTTTAGAAGAAATTAATCTCCAACCCGGGAGGTTCTTATGGAAAAGAGACTTTACCGTTCCCGCATAAATAGCAAAATTGGCGGTGTTTGCGGAGGTCTGGCGGAGTATTTCGGGGTTGATCCAACCCTTGTCAGATTGATTGCCGTGGCGCTATTCCTTGTTCATGGTGTTGGTCTGATCACTTATATTATTGCTTGGATTATTATGCCTAAACAGCCGCTGATTGCGGAAGAACAAAAAACCATGCCCAATGAAAATCCGACCGCCTCATCTGCCCCTTCATCGGCAAAGCATTTTATTCTTGGTCTGATATTAATAGTGATTGGGATGATATTCCTGATGGCGAATTTTTATTGGTGGTTTCCGGCCCGCTTTTTTGTCCCAATCTGTCTGGTGTTTTTGGGGATATACTTTTTGGTCAGGGCTGAAAAAAAGCACCAGTCGCAAGAGAATCATTCACAGCCAGGAGGAATAAAGCCATGACTCCGAGTCGCTTTAGATGGGGATTATTATTTATAGCTGTTGGCGTGATTTTACTTCTGAATAATGCCGGCTACATCAGCTGGGGATATTGGGCTGAATTGCTGATCTGGTGGCCTCTTATATTGATTGCCATCGGCCTGGAAAAGATATTTCTGAAGACACGCCTGCATATTCTTTCCTATTTATCACCATTAATACTAATTGCCGGAATGGCATATGTGGCTTTTGACACCGGGGCTAGTACTCGTGGGAATGATTATTTTACGACTTCCCGCTGGATCGAGAGCGCCGATGCTTCGATCCATCTCATCGACGCCGTAATCTATCACGGCCGAAACGACTTATGTGTAAATTACAACACTTCGGATTTAGTCTCGGCGCAATTTGGCCGCTTATCCAGGAAGCCGCATATTGATGTCTCCAAGTCGGGGGGTACTGCCAAACTGAAAATAAATCGCCGATATGGATGGGACAACAATTTTATAATAATTAATCGTCATGGGTATGGTCGGGACTGGAATTTGTCCTTTTCAAATAGTGTGCCGCTCCGATTAGAATGTTATGGGCAAGAGGCGGAGGTTAGGCTTAGTTTAGAGACAACGCCCGTAGAAAATCTGAAAATCGAAGATAGAAATGGTGATATATATTTAAAAATGGGGGTTCTTAAACCGCGAGTAAATATTGATATAATAGGTTCCGATGCCCAATTACGACTCAAAATATCCCAAGGGACCGGTCTGAAAGTATTGGGAAATGAATATGCCGGATATCTGAAAACCATTGGTCTGCCCGGAAATATGATAGCAATGTAATAACCTTGCACAGCAAAACGGACTTTTAAAAGGCGGAACCCCACCACGGGCGGGCAAGCGCGGTTCCGCCCTACCGCTACTACTTATTATTGGGAAAAAGCGGCCCGGCGAAATGATCCAGCGATTCCAAGCGGTTTATCTTATTTAAATTATATGATTTAACAGACAACGAAATAAATATTATTGAAAATCTATACTAGCATCTTAATTTTTTAGTCTTATATCACAACATATAATCCAACCTTACGAATTGCTTGATTTTTCTACGGAACACTACTAGG
>JAPLUS010000308.1 GCA_026397495.1 Candidatus Zixiibacteriota bacterium
GTCGGTTTCGATAATGGAACCGAGGCCGAATTTCATGTTTTCCAAAAAGAAGATTCATCCGCCGACAAACTGTATGACACGCTTAAAACCTCGGTAAATAGTGATAAAATTGAATATGAATGGGAATTCCAGTACAAAGATGATGAAAATGACCCGGCCGCAGGCAAACAGACTCTGGATAAATATTCTCTTCCCCAGTTTTATTTCATTGCGGATGTCCAGGGGGTGCGCGCTCGTTCGGGAATGCTGCCGGTATCCGATGAGCTTAATATTGTCCTCAAAGATGAAAATGGAAACCCGATTCCCAATGAAGAATATGTTGTTTACCTCTCCAATGGCGAAATCCGAAAGGGAAAATTAGACAAAAATGGAGAAGCCATTGAAAAAAATATTCCTATAAAGAAATGCCGAGTGGAATTCCCCAATATGGCGGGGGCGAAGAAACTCCCACAATAGAAAGCTATGGCTCATAAATTTGCAGCAACTACCGCGGATGTTGTTCTCTCTTTTCAGAAATTCTCAGGTGTTGATCCGGCCGGGGTGATCAATGCCGGCGATGCCAAAAATCTGACTACGAAAACTATCATTAAACCGCAGGGAAGCGGGTATTATGGCCTGAAGATAAAAGAAGGGACCTCCTGTGAAATAGAGGTTTTGGGGACCAAATATAAAATCCAACACGAGCCGCATGATGTCCTGGAAGCAGCCGCAGATAATTTCACCATTACCAGCTGGAAATATCTGGGCGACAAAACAAAAATAAAAGGTTACCAGCGGCGGCTTCAGCTTCTCGGATATTACATCGGCAAAGTGGATGGCGTCAAAGGCGAGAAAAGTGAACGGGCCAGTCTTAATTTCCAGGCTGATTATGGCCTGCGGAGCGATGGGGTTATTGGCGCCATTTCGCAACAGAAGTTAGATGATGTAATGACGAACAATAACAAATTCGGTCACAGCTATGTAATACGCCGGCCGCTTCTTCGGTTTTTGAGAGCGCCCACCTCGGATCCTAAAGTAACGGAAGGGAGACCGTTTGCAGTAGCCCCTGACCCGGATGACAGGGGATTTATAAAAATTGACACTCTGGGGAAACAACTCTATAATCCGGCGGTTACCATAGCGCGCGATACATCTTTCCGGCTTAAAGTAATTCGCGAGCATATTTCCGATAGCGCCCCCCTTGAGGTTCGAAGTACAAATCCCGCTCTACTGGATCTGCTTACCCCAACTCTGCCTAATCAAAAGGAAATGATCCTGCAACTCAAGGCCAATGATCCCGGTACTGCACCCCAATTAGCAGAGGTAAAGATTGACTTTAAACAGGGAGCAAATAGGATTGAAATCGCCTCCCTGTCGGTCTATGTGTTGCCTCTGATAATTAAAAATATTCAGCCCTATTGGGTTACAATAGCTGATTCCGCCGGCAATAGTCCCACTGCTCCCGCCGGCACGAAAAACGACTACAAAACCATCTTTGAGGTCGTCAATTCTATCTGGTGGCCTTATGGAATCTATTTTAAAACCCTGCCGTGGAAAGATAAAACGGTTAATCTTTCTACCGCCGGACGCCTGAGCAATAATCCTAATAAAAAAGCCGAATTTGACACGATCATAAAGGCCAACGATTCCGCCGGTAAAGCTTCCAAGAAGACAGTGCTGAATTTGTTGATTGTTAATGGTATTGCCGGTTGCTATGGCATTACCTATGACGCCGTTGACTATTCCTGGCCAAATGGAATTGCCTTATGCAAAAATCCCAAGGGTAATATTTCAACCGGTATTGACTTGGCTCATGAATTGGGTCATTATTTAGGTCTGGCTGATTGTTTTTCCCCGGCTAAATATATTCATGCCGAAGATGAGCCCGATAGCAATCATAAGAAAAACGATATATGGTCAATACGAAAACTGATGTATGGTGGTTGGCCGGTCACAGATCGCCCTGCGGATGGGTGGGCCCATAATGTCGGTTATAGTCACCGCCTCAAGCAAATTTTATTGGAAACCATAATTATAAGAATGAATAAAATTATTGGCCATATTGTCGTCTTTTTTTTCCTTCTGTATGGTTCTATGCCGGCCCTTGCAGATGTAAAGAAAGAGAACAGGAATTTGGAAACTGAATGTGATAGGAATAATGCTATGGAATTAGAGGAACTTAAAGAAAAGGTTCTGGAAAAGAACTGGGATGCTTTGGATATCGTCGACAGTATGGCTGATCCGATAGAAGCGATACCTCTTCTGGCCGACCTTTTCAAGCAGAAAAATACCGAGGTCAGGCTGATTACCGTTAATTGCCTTACCCTGATTGATGATTCCAGCGCCTTTAAAATACTGGCGCGGGCTCTAACCGATTCCATCGATGAGATAAGAAATACGGCTATGCAGTCTCTGCGATCGAACTATGATAAATCAATACTCAATGAATTGACCGCCAATCTTGACAATGATGACCCATCAATTAGAGAATCGGTGCCTCTTCTTATAGGAAATATTGGCGACCCCAAGACCAAAGACCCCCT
>JAPLUS010000166.1 GCA_026397495.1 Candidatus Zixiibacteriota bacterium
CCTGCCAGAGCAACAGCATCCAGCAGATCGGTATTTTTCTCAAGAGTTACTGCTCCCGGACGCAGGATTTCTCCCATTATATAGAAGAGACCCTTTTGGCTCGACTGCGAGCCCATAGTAGTAGCCGGTAAACCAGCCGGTGTGCGCGGAATTTCAATGGTATCGCCAGGCCTAATTTCAGGCAAATCCTTCATTTTGCCGGATACTACCAGCGCCGAAACATTAACAACCTCAATTTTTCCGGATTCTGTCCCGCCCCGGATTATGAGCACCCGGCTAAGGTCGCCGAATTCGGTTACGCCGCCGGCTTCATTAATAATTGTCCAAAGGTCAGGAATCTTTTCGAATGTTTTCTTGCCGGGAGAGCGAACTTCGCCGGACACAAAAACTCTCAGATGGTTATACTCGATAACCCTGACTACCGCCTGAGTAATGGCGCTATTAAAACGGGAAACTTGTTTGACAATCCGTTTTTCCAGATCCATAGTAGTCAAACCGGCAGCGTCTATTTCTCCCGCTATATCGAGCGAGATTTTGCCATCCTGACGAACTTTCACGATCGCATCAAGAGTTCTGTCCTGCCAAAATTTTATCTCCAGTATGTCTTCTGAACCAACCTCATACGATTGAGCCTGCAAAAATGAGGTAAACCCAAACGAGAATGTTATTATCCCCCAAAAATAAATCAGCATTTGCCTTCTTATTTTCCAATTATTCCCCATCATATATTTTCAACTTTCATATAAAAATTATTTATTAATAAATTTTTATCCTCGGCCATCTATTTTTCGTCATCCTTTTCCAAAATGCTCATTATATTCAGGTAAATACAGTTTGGAACGGTTTCTCCCCTCAGCTTTGGCTCGCAAGAGAGCCATATCAGCCGCATTAATAAGTTCATCTATGGCTTCGGCATCAATGGGATAAACCGCGCCGCCTATGGATACCGAGTATTTCTTACCTTGAGTATCTTCTTCATAGGCATAGCTCAGAGCTATCTTCTCTCGAATTCTATCCATAAACAGCTGAGTTCTTTCACGGTCAGTTTCCGGCATAATAAGGCAGAATTCATCTCCGCCATACCTCGAGATAACGTCGTTGGAACGAACCGATTCCGACAAAATCTTTCCAAAAGATTTCAGCAGGGAATCACCGGCTAAATGTCCATAGCGGTCATTAACCATCTTAAGATCATCAATATCAAAAATCAGAAAAGCCAGACTTCTTTCGTACCTTTTGGCCCGCATGAATTCCTCGCCGATTCTTTTCTGGAAATATCGGAAATTATGAATACCGGTTAAACCATCGGTATAGGACAATTTTTCTACCTTTTCATAGCGGTTTACGTTTTCGACCAAAGGCAAAGCTGTCAATTGGAATTTTTCCAGCTGGGTAACAATATCACCGGTTAGCTTATCTCCGCTCCAAGCCAGAACTGCTTTCTTATTTTCTATCCAGGGTATGGTAGTCAGATATCTAAAATCACTATCTTTAAGCTTTTTGAGTTGACCCATTAAG
>JAPLUS010000193.1 GCA_026397495.1 Candidatus Zixiibacteriota bacterium
AGGGCGATACTCCATAATGATACTTGACAACAGCACCGCAGCTTTCCGCTGCCACCTTGAAGTTGTCCCCGGTTGGTCCGGCAATAAAAACATTATCCCCGGCCTGAAGAAATGAGGACGCTATAACATCAAAGACCGCATTCTGCCCGGCAAAGGTCTGAATAAATTTTTCTGTTAGGTTCGCATACCGACCCAAGGCAGAAATCAAATCTTGGGAATAAACAGCAACACTGCCCTCGTCCCATCTCTTTATATTCCTCGACATTTTCGCCAAGCGATTTGAGCTTTTGTCATTAACTGCTGACCATACTGAATCATAGGTGACCTGTCTTTTCAGCTTAATTGCATTGGGGGAATTTGTTCCCTCTTTGGTTTTTTCCGCAGATTTCATATTTCTCATATCCTAATTTGTTTCCCTTTGCCAATTATTTTGTTTATTTATTAAATCAGTATTCTCTCTTGCTATTTTCTCTTTCACGTCTTCGCGCCAACTTCCCTGCAGATTTTCTATATATAGTCTGTATGGATTTTCTGAGCGGCGAGGGTATAAGCCGGCCGGTTTTTATTAGAAGCCTCTTGCTCCGAGTCGGTCCCGCCGGCAGTGCGTCCGGTTGAATCCCATCAGCGCAATAAACCTCATACCGCAATAACCGTGGCGAATGCAGTAGGGCTGATTTTATTTCGCCAAGAGAATCGGCCTTCACATCCTCCAGTTCGATATATGCTTTTCCGATTTCGTCAGCAGAGTGAGCGTTACTGGAGGCTATTTGCGGAAGCCCGGGAAAAAACTCCACAAATTTGCCGGTCTTATACAATTCCTGTTCGGAAGACCTTAGATCGAACAATTCAATCAAGTCCGCCTCCAAAATAATCTTTGATAATTCATCCCTATCATAAAGGCCCTTATTCTCGCAATTATAAATCAAACCTGTATCGGGACGACAAGGATGTGGGATAAGAACCAGTCCTTCCTGAAAATGAATTTCATCAATTATCTTGAAAATATCCCTGGCGATGATTTCGTCCTGAAGAAAAAGACCAATAATGTGGGTTCCCCTATCAGATCTGATTTCCATGCCGGGGATCACAATAATTCTCGTGGATAGCTTCCGGGCAATACCAACGGCAGACATCGTATCATGATCGCAGATTGCTATTGCATCCAGTCCCCTACCCTCGGCTCGGCTTAGTAGAGATCTAATATCTATTTTGCTGTTGAAGGAATGTTCCGTATGGGTGTGAAGATCAATTTTCATATTATATAGCTTCCATGCTTCTATCTGCCATGTATCATTTGCAAAGGCGATGCCCACGTGGAAATTGTTTGCACATATTTAATAAGCCGATATCGCACAATGCCATAGGCCAATCCCGCGGGGCATTATTGAGGTGACGACGACTGCCCTTGATGAGAGATTATGAAAACTTTTCCGTCCTAAGATGAATGATATTCCTGATGCCTCTTAAAAGTGCAACCGCCCGGCGAAAGGATTCTTTGCCGGGCGGTCAAGGAAGGTGAGAATGGGTAAATACTGCTTATATATCAAATATCATTTATAGTTTGGTGATGATAAACACCGACGTCAATAATCCCGCCACTATCGAGGCGGTTGTGGAGAGTGTCTTCATCCCATCATGTTCTTTCTTTATTTCAATCGGGACAATAATGGCATCGCCAATTTCCACTCTATCTCGCAGAGTTCCTCCGCCGGAAAAAACCCGGCCATCAGCTTTAATAAGTCGCGTCCCCTTCTTTTCTGCCTGTCTGGTAAAATTGCCGGCTCGTTCAATATAGTAACGAACATTTTTATTCTCGTCAAATTTGATAGTGCCGTTGGCTCCCACCGACCCCATAACCGAAATTCCGCCGGGGATAGAAGGGATATAAACATAATCCGCATTTTCCAGGGTAATATTCCCCTTTTCACCCTGAGTGGAAATAATTTTATTTATATCAATTACGACCCGGCTCATATTTCCTAGATTGACTTTCATCAGTTCTACCTGCTTAATATGTCCGCTGGAATCTTCCTCAAGAGGTTGCGTATTGGAAATAATTTCAGGAAGATTCTGCCTTAAAAGATCTTGCTGAATTGAATGCCGCTGGAAAGTGGCTCCTTTCGGAAAAGCTCTTTCGGTAAAACCGCCGGCCCTTTTAATTAAGTCATAAAGGGTTTCTTCCCGCGAATAAAGAGCATAGCGACCCGGAAATTTAACCTCCCCTTCAATGGTAACCATCCGATGTAAAAACCAGTCCGGAATCTGGCGAATAAAAATACGGTCATCCTCTTGCAGTTTATATTGCTTTATGTTGACTTCACTCATGTTCGGGTATTCCAAATGAACCTTGCCCAAACTATCGGTTCTGGCCAATTCACACCCAAGCTGGTAGGCATTTTTCTTGAGATTCCCGGCCAGAAATATCAAATCCGAAAGATTCATATTATCATAAAGGGGATATTCTCCCGGCGCATTGACTTCGCCATCGATAGAAACATATTTTTTCCGCAAAACTTGATCAATTCTGTAAACATGCAGGGAATCAAGGTCCTGCAGTTTCATATTAAATCGCCCCTCAAGGGCATCTTTCAGGTTGATAGGGAAAACATCCATTCTTCGATCGGGGTAGTGACGAAAAAGATTGGCCCTTTCGTAATATACATTCTGTGGAAGCAGCTCCCCTTGCGCAATTAAATCTCTGACGGTGGTGGAATCGGTTCGTTCAAAGCTCCCCGGATGTTTGACCATTCCGGCCACAATTACAATATTCCTCTTCAGATCATATAATGAAAATATTTTCAGTCGATCGCCATCGACTATTTCAATGTCATCGAGTTTTCCCCCATTATTGGGATTCATATTGAGATCAAGAATTTCGCGCTCGTCGCGTGGAGAGATTCGATCCAGCATAATTCGATCCAAATAGGCTTCAGCGGCCGGGCCTCCGGCCAAGGTCAGAAGCTGACTGACCTTCTCGCCGCCAAGCAACTCGTAGATTGCCGGGCGCCTGACCTTCCCCTCAACAGCGACGCGAGGACCGGTCATCGGTATGAAGATAGCATCCCCTGATGATAGGCGAACATCATTCTTGCTATCCCCTTTTAGGAGAAACTGATAAAGATCGAGAGTTGCCACCAAACTATTATTGCGAATCAATTGAATATTTCTCATAGAGCCGCTCTTATTTGGGCCGCCGGCCAAATAGAGGGCATTGAACAAGGTTGTTAGGGAGCTGGTCGTATAGGCCCCCGGCTTTTTAACCTCTCCGGTCATATATATCCGGATAGACCGAATTTTCCCTAACGAAATGGAAGATTTAAAGTCACTATATACGCCGGACAATTTCTTATTTATTATGGATTCAAATTGAGATAGGCTCAGACCCCAGACAACAATCTCACCAACCTTCGGGATAAATATTTTCCCCTGACGATCAACAGTCAGGTTATATTCCTTCTCAACTTTCCCCCACAGGTTGATAATGATATTGTCGCTTGGTCCCAACACATAGTCGGCCGCATCGGCAACTTCCGGCGCCGATGAGAGCTCCGCTGATGCTGTAAATAGACTATAGCCAAATGGCTCAAGGCCATCCGCCTGTTTTTCAATTATCATATTCTTTACGGTAGAATCTCCTGGGGGAATAGCGCCGGGATTGGCAATATTGGCTCCGGGAATCGGAGTGGTTTGGTTTGAACCATAAATGTCAGGGCTATAATATCTCTGGTCGGTTTTCTCAACACCTTTATTTTGCTTTAAATACTCTTGGAGGAGAGCCTCTTGTCCCAATTCCTGACAAAAGATCGGCTTGAACCAACTGACCGCAATCAGTAGAATAACTAAAATCGCTACAATAAATATTACTCTCATTTATACCTTCCCATTCTTTAGAAAATCCTATTTTCTGACAGGAGAGAGGGCAAAGAGGATGCCGAAAAGCAGAAATACGGATAAGATAATTACATTCAAT
>JAPLUS010000066.1 GCA_026397495.1 Candidatus Zixiibacteriota bacterium
AAATAATTGAAAGCAATATAAGATTATCGAGAAAATAGGGTACAATGATCAATCCAAGGCCCGTAAGTATCGGAATAAATTCGCGGCGTTTTTTTCCATATATGAAATACCCCATCCCGATTGCTCCGGTAATGACGCCTATAAAGAGAGTTGTGCTGCTCATAATTAAGAAAATGGCCCTACAATACCTGATTGAAAAAGCATTAAAGTATACAACAATTTTCT
Organism: Candidatus Zixiibacteriota bacterium; assembly: GCA_026397495.1. GTDB lineage: Bacteria > Zixibacteria > MSB-5A5 > GN15 > PGXB01 > JAPLUS01. The sequence continues at coordinate 226 of JAPLUS010000066.1, forward strand.
TAGGTGTAAAAAATAATTATATTCTTCTCAAGATGAAACCGAATTACCTATGGAATAATGGCTTAGCTCTTAAAAACACGGGACATGATGGACACATTCACCACTTTAAACCTTTTGAATGATATCCCCTCCTGAACCGAAATTAAATTTCTCTACCAATTCCCCGAAAAATAGATTATATTTTATTTAATGGAATCTCAATTTCAGCCCATTAACAATAAAAGTCTTATTTATCTAATTGCCTTTCTTCTTTTCGTAATCTATTTGCCGGCGCTATATGATCTGGTAATTGATTGGTCAATTGACGGCAATTATTCGCACGGTTTTCTGGTGCCACTTATTTCCGGATACCTCCTTTGGAAAAAACGGCATGAATTGCGGCAATTGGAGATATCACCCAGCAAGTGGGGACTGGTAATTATTGCGGCGGGGATGCTCCTCTTTATTCTGGGAAATGTGGCCTCGGAATATTTCACTGTCCGTCTCTCATTGGTGGTAACCATTTTCGGCTTGGTTTTCTACCTTTTTGGAAAACCGGTCCTGCGCCGAACCTGGTTTGAATTATTCTTCCTGATATTCATGATACCCATTCCATATGTGATATATTTTTCCGCCACTTTCCCAATGCAGCTATGGGCCAGTAAGATAACAACAGCCATGCTGAATCTTATCGGAATGTCGGTTATTCGACAGGGGAATATAATTCATCTTCCCAATCATTCGCTCGAAGTGGCCGAGGCTTGCTCCGGCATGCGCTCTCTGGTATCGCTTCTGGCGCTGGGCGCTATTTATGCCTACCTGACCCAGAAAAGATTTTCAGCCAAACTGATTCTTTTCCTCTCGACCATACCTATAGCGATTTTAGGCAATATCTTCAGAGTATTTTTAACTGCTCTTCTGGTTTATACGGTCGAGGCTAATGTTACATCGGAGCCGTTACACTCGGTAATGGGAGCGACCGTTTTTGTGGTGGCCTTTATTTGTCTTTTCATCTTTGGCGCTATCCTGAGGAAAATTATCAAATGAAGAAGGTCTACCTATTTACCATAGCGCTGTTATTGATCGGCGGAATTGTTGGAAATCTCTTCCGCTTTTCTGTTCGCCAGCCCAATCGGATGCCCAATTTTTCTGTTATTCCGATCGAACTCAATGGTTATATGGGCCAAGAACGAAATCTGGATGAAACTTCAGGTGAAGTCCTGAAGGCCGATATTACAACCTTGCGAGATTATTCCGCTTCCGACCAGACCTACCGAGGGCTTTTTATCGCCTATTTTAAATCACAGAAATATGGCAGCCAAATTCACTCGCCCAAACATTGTCTGCCCGGGGGGGGATGGAAAATCGACGTGATTCAAGCTTTCCCGATGAGACTTCCGGACGGCAGCATCAGGGAGATTAACCATCTGGTAATTTCCAATCCGAACTTCAGATCAGTTATGTTTTACTGGTATGAAACCCGTTCGGGTATAATCCGCAGTGAATATGGGCTGAAATTGGACTTGATCAAAAATGCTCTCTTTTTGCGACCTACCGATGCCGCCATAGTTCGGATAACTGTTGATGCCCCCGATAGAAATATTGAGAAGGCAACCAAGCAGGGGATTCATTTTATCGAAACAATTTATCCCCATCTAAAGAAATCTCTCTCGTTTTAGTTTTGTTTTTCCTTGAAATATTAGGCAAAAAAAGCTACTCTGTAAGGCAATGCTGAAGAGTTTTTTAAAACTTATAAGACCATCCCAATGGATAAAAAACGGCGTCGTTTTGGCCGGATTGATTTTTGCTGGGAAAGCCAAGACAATCCCTTTGGCGGCAACCGCCTTTCTAACCTTTATTGCCTTTTGCGCCCTCTCTTCTGCAGTTTATATCTTTAATGATATTATTGATCGGGAGCGGGACCGCCGGCACCCTCTGAAAAAAAACCGCCCGATTGCCACCGGACAGATTTCAGTTACTGCCGCCATTTTAATTAGTCTTTTTATGGCGGCCATAGGACTACTGATAGCGGCCAAAATAAATGGGGCCTTATTGATTGTCTCAATATCATACTTGATTCTCAATATCTTTTATACGCTCCGGCTAAAAAATATTGTCATTATCGATGTTATGACTATTGCCGCCGGATTTGTTCTGCGGGCTTTGGCCGGCGCGGTCGCTATTAGGGTTGAATTCTCCGGATGGCTCTTGATTGCCACTTTTGTATTAGCCCTATTCCTGGGACTGGGAAAGAGAAGGCACGAACTCACTCTTTTGCAGGCTGACGCCATAGCCCATCGCAAAATTCTCGCAAATTACTCCCCTT
>JAPLUS010000137.1 GCA_026397495.1 Candidatus Zixiibacteriota bacterium
ATTATAGAGCTGGAAAACAGTCAAATAGAGATAGAGGAGTTCTTTAGCGATGGCAAAGAAACAGAGTTTCGCGGATAAGGCGTCAAAGAAAAAACATATGAGTCTTTGTCCAATCTGCGAACAGCCGATTAATCATATCAAATACGTCAAGGCCGAACGGACAGCCAACGGCTGGAAATTCCGGACAACCAATGTCGGCGTCTGTAAATGCAATCATTCAGAAATATACGGTTGATTGTAATTACCGATATTGCAAAACCCGCTTGATAAGGGCGGGTTTTTTATATCTTGAGGGCAATGCGACATCTCCTTGAAAAGAAATTTTTCCCCTATGTCAATAAACCGGGACGGTACATCGGCGGCGAACTGGGGATAATTGTCAAGGATCCCAAGGATAGATTAAAAATGGCGTTGGGGTATCCCGATATGTATGAAATCGGGATGTCATATCTGGGAACCCAGATTCTCTATAACCTCATTAATTCGGACGATCGCTTTCTCTGCGAGCGTTTTTATGCTCCGGATAAAGATGCCGAGGAAGTCTTAAGACGCGATAGTATTCCCCTTTTCAGTTTGGAGTCATTCCGGCCTCTTAAGGAATTCGATCTGATTGGTTTTACGGTCGCCTATGAGATGGTCTATTCCAATCTTCTCAATATTCTCAATTTGTCCGGTCTTCCGCTTCGTTCCGCCGACCGTGAAGAAAATCATCCGTTAATCATAGCCGGCGGGCCGGTGGTTCATAACCCGGAACCGATAGCCCCCTTTATTGATCTTTTTTATATAGGCGATGCCGAAGACAATATTATCAAAATTCTGGAGTCCCTCTATAATGGGCGGGGGCTTTCAAAGAGCGAGAAATTGGAGCGAATTGTCAGAGAAGTTCCTTCGCTTTATGTCCCTCGGTTTTACGATTCAACAACGCATCTCCCCTTAACCGATTTTGCGCCGCCAAAAATACAAAGCCACCGCATAAAGACTCTAAAGAATGAGTATTACCCCAAAAGACCCTTGGTGCCATTCATTGAGACTGTTCATGATCGATTGTCGGCGGAAATTATGCGGGGCTGTCCGCGAGGCTGTCGTTTCTGTCAGGCAACAGCCATCTATCGCCCGGTGCGGCTGAGGCCAAAGGACGAAATAATCGCGCAAGTGCACGACCAGATCGATAAGACCGGATTTGATGAGGTAACCTTGCTGTCGTTGTCATCGAGCGACTACCCCGATATTTTTCCCCTGGCAACCCAGCTCTCGCGGGAATTGTATGATAAGAAAGTGGCCCTATCGATGCCATCGATGCGCCCCGGAACGCTTACTCCAGAATTAGCTAATTCCCTAAAATTGACCCGCAAAACCGGTCTTACTTTCGCCCCCGAAGCGGGAACACAGCGACTGCGCGATTTAATCCGAAAAAATATCACCGAGCACGAATTATACGATACCATCCGGTTGGCTTTCGAAAACGGCTGGACGACAGTAAAACTTTATTTTATGATCGGCCTGCCAACCGAGACAATGGATGATATCAAGGGAATCTTACAGATGATCCGGAACGTGAGTAATATAGCGCGGACAATTAAAGGGAAAAATAGTATCAATGTTACCATTTCTCCTTTCTCGCCGAAATCACATACCCCCTTTCAATGGGACGAACAGCCATCGCCGGATTCGATCCGCGAGAAGAGCGACTTTATCCGAAAAAATGCCAATAGTCAATTTGTAAATATTAAGTTGCGCGATCCTCATCTTGCTTTTTTGGAGGGAGTTCTTGGCCGTGGGGGACAAGAATTAGCCACCGTCATTGAAACCGCATATCGGAAAGGGGCGCGATTTGACGGCTGGACCGAAGGTTTCGATTTTGAGCTATGGCTGAATGCCTTTAGGGAAAACAATATCGACCCTTATATTCATCTCAGGGAAAAGCCGTTCTCAGAAAGTCTCCCCTGGTCGCATATCGAATTGGATATCTCAGTTGAACACCTCATTCAGGAACGAAACCGTACCTCCGCTTTGCTCAAAGAAGTCAACCGATCAACGGAAGCCATAGCCCCAATAGAGGAAACAAAGGAAGATGATGACAGTGCTTTTGGCCGCTCTCCAAAAAAAAGTATCCAAAAGACCTCCGTGGCGCCAACCAGGACACAGGTGCGTGTAAAATGGGGACGCCAAGGGTTGGTCCGTTTCCTTTCTCATCTCGATAATATACGGGCGATAGAAAGAAGTATCCGCCGTTCCGGTTTACCGGTTGAATATACTCAAGGATTTCATCCGCATATGAAAATATCATACGGCCCTCCCCTGCCGCTGGGATTCACGTCGGAAGCCGAATATTTCGATCTTTCTTTGGAAAAACCTTTTCAGCCCGAGATGGCGGCTCGCTTAAGCGCCGCTTTGCCCGACGGATTCTTCCTCAATATGACCAAACCAATTATAAACCTTAAGGAATCCCTTTCAAGTCGTCTTAATCGAGCTGTCTACCGGGTCTCCATGGCTGAATTGCCGGATACCGCCGAGAAATTGGCCTCACTTCTTTCGTTGGAAAAAGTAGAGGCAATTCGGGTCGCCAAAGAAGAAAGGCGCTTGATTGATATCCGCCCGGCTATTTTTAAATTGGAGTATCGGAAGAGGGATGCGACCAATTCGGAAATACCGAAAATTTATATGGAACTGGGGCTTGGCAATGCCGGATATGCTCGACCGCAAGAGGTAATGCTGGCAGCTGGACTCTGTCATGAGGAAGAACTGCCGGCGCTTGCCATTCATCGCCAGGAACTCCTCTATATCGACAGCGATGGCAGACGCCTTTCCCCGATGGAATTCTAATCAATGGCGGGCATTAAAAGCAGATTTGACCCGGTCCGAGCCGCCGCTCTGGAGGTTATAGATATAGCTGAAAGCGGCCGGCAGACGGCCGAAGAAGCCCTATCGGCTGTCATTCGGGATAGAGCTTTTACCCCGTTGGATATAAGATTTATCCGCCAGCTGGCTAATGGAACAATCAAGCTTAAGAGACGGCTCGATCACGACCTTAAGTTTTTCTTAAGCCGACCCTCGGAAAAAATGCCTCGCCGTCTAATTGATATTCTTCGCCTTGGATTTTATCAGCTTTTTTTCACCGATCGAATTCCGGCCGCCGCCGCGGTCTCTGAATCAGTCAACCTGGCCCGCCATTTCTTTGATCTCTCCCGTGCCAGACTGGTCAACGCTATTATGCGCTCCGCTCTCCGCAACCCGGAGAAAATTACTTTTCAGGATAAACGCGACCAACCCGTCAATTATCTGGCTGATTTTTATTCTTATCCCGACTGGTTTGTAACCTACTGCCTTAATGAATTTAAAATAGAAGAAACTGAAAACCTCTTGGCCACTATGAATCGCCCGCCACAGATTACTTTCCGGGTTAATTCCCTTAAAGCCGAACCCGAGGAAGTTGCTGATATATTGAATAAGGCCAAAATAAAATTTCACCCGGGAAAATATCTGCCGGAGTTTTTTCATTTCAGAGGTAGAGGCCTTCCCCTTGAGGAAGAATTAATCAAAAGCGGCAAAATTTATATTCAGGATGAGGCGGCCGGAATGGCGGTACAATTAATGAATCCAAAACCGGAAATGAATATGCTCGATATGGCGGCGGCTCCGGGGGGGAAGACCACCTACGCCGCGGCCAAAATGCGGAACCGAGGAACGATTACCGCCGTTGATCGTTCGCATCCCCGGTTGGAACTAATGATGGAAAACTGCCGGCGGATGGGGATAAAGATTATAAATGCGGTGGCGGCTGATATTCTTGAATTCCAAGCCGAACCCTTTGACTTAGTTCTTTTGGACGCCCCTTGCACCGGCTGGGGAAATGCCGGAAAGCACAGTGACTTACGCTGGTCCAAGACCTCCGCCGATATGGAAAGACTGTTTGAAGTGCAGAGCATGATGATTGATAAAGCGGCCCAATTGGTCAGACCGGGTGGGATTTTACTCTATTCGACCTGTACCATTATTAGAAAGGAAAATGACCAGGTGGTGGAGGAGTTTCTGGCTCGCCGGCCGGATTTCAAACTGGAACCGGCTGAGGAATATATCGATAAAGATATCGTTTCGGAGACGGGCTTTGTCAAAACATACCCCAATATACCTGATTTATCCGGCGCTTTTGCCGCCCGTTTGAAAAAAAGAATTGATTCTAATAAATAAATTGTGGATTATCCCTGTTGAAATAACCGTAGAAATATATGATGATGCTACCCAAACCAAAAAAGTCCCTATTCAAAAGAATATTCTTAAGCCGGTTGACTCCAAGCAATAGGACGGGCAGGTTTCTCCTTAATTATATTGGCATTCCACTGGTGGTATTATTCTTGGCCTATGTAATGCTTAATGACTTCTTTATGCTAATTATAACGCGGCATGGCTCTGAGTTCATCTTGCCCAATATTATCAATATTAAGGATGAGTCAGCCAGGGAAATTCTAAAGGCATCCGGCCTGGAAATGGAAATCACCTCACAGGAGTACCGCCCGGATAGACCGGAGGGCACCATTCTCTCGCAATATCCAGAGGCCGGGACACGGGTAAAATCGGGAAGAACCATAAAAGTGGCCTTATCGATTGATGAGAAATCTGTCGTTGTCCCTCAATTGGGCGGATTTTCTATGCGTCAGGCAAAATTGAGTATAGAGGCGGCCGGATTAATTATGGGTGAGGTTTCTTGGACCTATTCCGATTCACTTCCCGAAAGTGTGGTGGTTTTTTCTTATCCTACCTCCGGAGTAGAGGTTATGGCTGGAGCACCGGTAAATCTGGTAGTCAACCGCGGCCGTCTGGAAAGTGTTGTTTATATGCCTATGCTGGTCGGGAAAACATTAAGTGAAGCTCGGGCAATGATAGAAGCCCTGGGATTGAAAATCGGCCGGGTAACCCGTGTCCGGAACGAAAATTATCTGCCGGAAACAATACTGGAGCAATCGGTAGATGAAACCATAGAAATAAAACCGGGCGAAGAAATTGATTTAAAGGTGAGCACAATCGATTAGGATTTAATTTGTCAAGCCGGTGTGTAATATAATAATTAGGAAATATAAACATGGTAAAAATTGCTTCTTCCCTTCTGGCCGCTGATTTTGCTCATCTTGGCGATGAAATAAGAACGGTCCAATCAGCGGGCGCCGACATGGTCCACCTTGATATAATGGATGGCCATTTTGTCCCTAATATCTCGTTCGGGCCGGCGGTTGCGGCACTGTCTAAATTGATATCCCCTTTGCCGCACGATGCGCATCTGATGGTTACCGAGCCGGAGAACTATATCGAATCATTTGCTAAAACCGGAGTTGAGTACATAATATTTCATATTGAGATAGAGGGGATTAAAAAGGATTTGGGGGCGGGAAAATGGGTCTATGTGGCCGATAATATCCGCCATCCTCAGAGAATAAAAAATGTCATTGAGCGGATAAAAAAAGCCGGATGTAAAGCCGGGCTCACCTTAAATCCTCCCACCAAAATGGAAGTGGCCTATCCCTATCTGAAGGAAGTTGATCTGCTTCTGCTGATGTCGGTCAATCCCGGATTTGCCGGGCAGAAGTTTATTCCCGAGGTCTATGAGAAAATTCCCGCCGCCGCCCACCACCGCCAGGAAAATAAGTTAAACTTTGAAATTATGATTGACGGGGGAGTCGGGCTGGATAATGCCAGGGAATTGATTAAATCGGGGGCGGATATATTGGTGGCCGGCTCATCATTTTTTGGTTCTTCAGATCGCACCAGCTTCATTCATCAAATGAAATCATAGAAAACCCTTGCTATCTCCGGCCGAATCCATATATTTTGAAATTCCCATAAGTGGATTTTGTGCCCCGTGGGATTTTGTATCTATATGATGTAACGAGATATAGCAATGTTTGGCGAACTGATAAACAAATTCGATGATATTTTCCGCAATCTGCGCGGCGCGGGAAAGCTGACGGAGAAGAATATCCAAGAGGCGTTGCGCGAGGTACGACGGACCCTTCTTGAAGCTGATGTCAACTATAAGGTCGTCAAAGATTTTATCAAAAATATTGAGGAATCTGCGGTTGGCGAGACAGTTCTAAAATCAATCGAGCCGGGACAGCAGGTAATCAAAATTGTCCACGATCAACTAATCAAACTGTTGGGTGAAAAGAACCAGCCACTGGCCCCCCTCGATAAATCGCCGACCATTTATATACTCTGTGGTTTGCAGGGGTCAGGCAAGACAACCTTGGCTGGCAAGTTGGCTCTTCAAGCAAAGGGAAAAAACAAAAAAACCCTTTTGGTGGCGGCCGATATTTACCGACCGGCGGCCATACAACAATTGCAGATCCTCGGCAATTCCATTGGGGTTGAGGTTTTCCAAATGGAGAAAACCGAACCCTCCGTTATCTGCGAGATGGCCAAGAATTACGCCGAAAAGAATTTCTTTGATTTGATGATTATCGATACCGCCGGACGGTTACATATTGATGAAGAATTAATGATGGAGCTAGAGGTAATTAAGTCCAAAATGTCGCCGGATGAATTAATTCTTGTGGCGGATGCTATGACCTGGCAGGATGCCGTCAATCTGGCAGAAACATTTCATCAGCGGTTAAACCTGACCGGCGTCGCTTTATCCAAACTGGATGGTGATGCTCGCGGTGGCGCCGCCATATCTATCCGGGCCGTAACCGGCTGTCCTATAAAAATAGCCTCGGTTGGAGAAAAGCTTTCCGATCTTGAAGTATTCCACCCGGACAGAATGGCTTCGCGTATTCTTGGGATGGGCGACATTATCAGTCTGGTGGAAAAAGCACAGGAAACGGTCGATCTGAATCAAGCCTCCAAACTGGAAGAAAAATTGCGTAAGAATACTTTCACTTTGGAGGATTTTTATGGGCAACTACAGCAGATTAAAAAAATGGGCCCGCTCGATTCATTACTGGGAATGATTCCCGGTGTGGGAAAGGTGCTAAAAGATATTCCCATTGATGAAAAAGGACTTACTCGTGTGGAAGCAATGATTCAATCGATGACGCCGCAGGAAAGACAAAATCCCGGTCTAATCGATGGTTCCCGCAAGATGAGAATCGCCGCCGGTTCCGGTAATTCCGTTCAAGATATCAATCTCCTCTTGAAGCAATTTTCCACGATGCAAAAGATGATTAAAAACGTAAATAAATTTAAATTCAAAGGTTTGCCGAAAGGGGCCTTCCCTTTCCCAATGATTCTCTAACTGATGGAGGTGTGATAAATTGGCAGCACGCATAAGACTCAGACGCTTGGGTGCAAAGAAGAGGCCTACTTTCAGATTTGTCGTCACGGATTCCCGTATGCCCCGAGATGGAAGGTTTATTGAGATTTTGGGTTCTTATAACCCAATTGAGAAACCAGCCACGGTGAAAATTCTTGAGGAGAAGATGACCCACTGGCTCAATCAAGGAGCAATTCCTTCAGATACAGTCATGTCACTTTTAAAACAAGTTGGTTTCCTAAAAAAATATGAGACCATGAAGAAAGGCGGCGATATCTCCGGTATAACTATATCAGAGACTATCACTGAGCGTAAGAAAAAAAGAAAGAGCAAAAAGGAAGCTAAAGAGACCAAAGAAACCAAGGCTGAAGCATAGATTACTTTCTGCTGATTGCCAAATAGTTAATTGAACCAGTAACCGTATCTGCAAAGGAGATTGAGGTGAAAGAGTTCATCGAAACGATTGTTAAAGCACTGGTTGATAATCCTGATGCTGTTGCTCTGACGGAGGTTCAGGGGGTTCGAACAACGGTTTATGAACTCCGTGTCGGCCCGGATGATTTAGGCAAGGTCATAGGAAAGCATGGACAAACGGCAAAGTCAATACGCATCTTGATATCCGCCATTTCAGCCAAGAAAGGAAAGCGAGCCGTCCTGGAGATCCTTGAATAATTGGTTAAGAGACCGGAATATATAGTAGTCGGCCGGTTTGGCCGATCGCACGGTGTTGCCGGTGATATATGTCTAAATCCCCTAACCGATTGGCCGGAGCAGTTTGAGGAAGAGGGGTCATTCTGGATTGATTCTAAGGAGGGCCGGGAAGAGATAAAAATTACGGCCGTAAAATATGTCTCTGGAAGGCCGGTTATCAGAATAGCCGGAGTGAATAACCCGGAACAGGCGCGGGTGCTCTCCAATGAATATCTTTACAAAAAGAGTTTGCCTTCGGAAAAATTGCCCAAGGGAACGTACTATCATTTTGACCTGATTGACTGCCGGGTAATAGATACGGCCAACCGAGAGCTGGGTCGGACAACCGGCATTGAAAAATATCCGGCCAATGATGTTTTAGTGATTAGGGCACCGGACGGGAGAGAATATCTGCTCCCTCTAGTCAAGAAATTTTTAAAGATGGTTGATATTAAAAATAAGTTAATTATTGTTGATCCTCCTAAGGGGATTTTTGACGCTCACGATGAAGGTTGAAATTATTACACTTTTCCCGGCTTACTTTGATTCGGTAATAAGTCAATCAATTATCGGACGAGGTCGGGAAAAACGGCTCTTTGACATCGAAATAATCAATCTGCGCGATTTTGCGGCCGATAAACATCAAACCGCCGATGATAAACCGTTTGGCGGCGGCGGCGGGATGGTTCTTAAGATTGAGCCCCTCTACAACTGCTTGAAGTCGATAGGGTTTGAGAAGAAAACGCCGGACGACGAGAAGATAATTCTGACCTCGGCGGCGGGACAACTCTTCTCTCAAAATAAGGCGGTGGAGTATTCACTTCTGAAACGAGTGACCATAATCTGCGGACATTATCTTGG
>JAPLUS010000024.1 GCA_026397495.1 Candidatus Zixiibacteriota bacterium
CTCCATTGAATAAATCTTCTTTTCAAGTCCCACCGGCTATATGAGCCGGCGAAGGGACTCGAACCCCCGACTGGCTGATTACAAATCAGCTACTCTACCAACTGAGTTACGCCGGCTTACAAATCGGCACTAATCTATAGATTTCGATTTATATGTCAAGCTAATTCAGGCTCTGTTCTCGCTTTAAGATCGAGAGCCCTCTGCTTCATAACTTCCTTTTCCACTTGGTACCGGCGGGAGTATCTTCAAGCATAATTCCCATATCAAGCAACCGGCTTCTTATCTTATCCGCGGCCACAAAATCCTGTTTTTTCTTGGCTGCTGTTCTCTGCTCAATCAAAATCTCTACTTCTCTATCGGCGCTTTTTTGATTCCTAATAATAAGATTGAGGACGGCATCAATTTTCTCCATGGCGCCCAGGGCACTATTACATTCCTCCGAGGAGAGTTTGTTTTCAGCCTTAAGCCGGTTGATATCCCGTATAAAATCAAACACCTCTCCCATCGCGGCCGAGGAATTGAGGTCATCATCCAAGGCCATCTCAAATCCATTCAACGCCCGTTCAATAACGGAACCGGCTTCTCCGGAGGCATTGGCGCCGGGATAATCACGAAGATTATTATAAAAATCATTATACCGTTCCAACCCATTCCGCGCCGCGGTAAGTCCCTCGAAGGTGAAATTCAACGGCTGACGATAATGAGTAGCCAAAAGGAGATAGCGTACCGCCGTCGCCGGATAACCCTTGGCGAGAATATCGCGAAGAGTATAATAATTATTCAGAGATTTTGACATCTTGCGACCGTCAACAATAAGATGCTCACTGTGTACCCAATAGTTGACAAATTTCTTTCCGGTGGCGCCTTCGGATTGGGCCATTTCATTCGCATGATGCGGAAAAATGTTATCGACGCCTCCGGTATGAATATCAAAGGTCTCCCCCAGATATTTCATCGACATGGCCGAACACTCCAGATGCCAGCCCGGTCGTCCCTTGCCCAGTTCGGTCTCCCAGAAAACATCGCCATCATTTTCATCCCATGCTTTCCAGAGGGCGAAATCGGCGACCGATTCCTTTTCATATTCATCGGTTGCAATCCTGGCTCCTGCTTTCAAGCCGCTTAAATCCAGATGAGCCAATTTCCCATAACCGGGGTATTTGGCAATCGGGAAATAGTAATTGCCATTAATTTCATAGGCCAGCCCTTTTCCCTGCAGCCGCTTCACCAGCTGAACCATCTCGGCTATATGTTTGGTCGCTTCCGGATAGTGCTCAGCCCGCTCTAGGCCGAGCCTATCGATATCATCAAAGAATGCTTTCTTGTAAAAGGCGGTATATTCATTGAGAGAGACACCTTTTTCCATACAGCCCTTGATAGTTTTATCATCAATATCAGTCAGGTTCATCACCTGTGTTACCCGATAACCTTTGAATTTGAGATATCTCCGCAGGAGGTCTTCGAAAGTATAGGCACGGTAGTTACCTATATGGGCATAGTTATAGACGGTCGGGCCACAGGTGTACATTCGGATATGATTATCTTCGAGAGGTTTAATTTCCTCTTTGGAGCGAGTCAGAGTATTGTAAAGACGAAGCGCCATTGGGTCAAACCTAAACTGCGGTCAGTGAATCAACCGTTTTCTTATTTGGTTTCTTTACTACCATTGATTCCCTTAAGGAGTATAATATACAAAAACAGAACTCATCCTCAACAACTCAATCACACTTATAATTAAATGGCCCCAATAGATAATTCCCTATGATTATTTATCAAGCGCAGATTCGCATATCTTCTCAATCAATTGATCAAAACTTATGCCTGCCTGTTTGGCCGCCAGTGGAGCCAGAGAAAGCTCAGTCATTCCCGGCAAAGTATTAATTTCAAGGAAATAGGGATGACTATTACTATCCAAAATGAAATCCGCCCGGACCAGACCAGAACAACCGATTATTTCATAGGCTTTCATGGCCAGCTCTCTTATCTCTTTGGCAGCCATCTCCGGTATTTCCGCCGGGCATATATATTGTGATTTTCCCTTCGTATATTTACACTGGTAATCATATAGCTCATGGGAAGGAATAATCTCCACCAGAGGAAGCGCCTTGCCGTTGAAAATAGCCGCCGTTATTTCTCTCCCCTTGATATACTCTTCAATTAGTACTTCATTGGCCGCTTCAAAGGCTTTTTCCACAGCCGGGGCCAAATCAGAAAAACCCTTAACTAAAGTAAGTCCTACCGTGGAACCGGAATTATTGGGTTTGACAATAATCGGAGGCGCAAATTTCTTACTGATGACCGGCAGATAATTGGCAATTTCGCTCTTATTCCCGATTTTCAGGAGAAGCCAATTCGGAGTTGGGACATTTTCATTCCGAAGCAACCTTTTGGCAAAAGCTTTATTCATGGCCACTGCCGATGCCAGAACGCTCGAACCCGTGTATTTTTTCCCGGCCAGATCAAGCAAAGCCTGAATGGTGCCATTTTCACCGGCACCGCCATGAAGAGCCAGAAATATGACATCCACATCTTTATATGGCTTTGAATTTATCGATTCCATCAGTGTTATTTCAGCCGGTTGTTTCAAAACCATCGTAGAATCGGAGCCGCTATCTTTTTCATAGAGATATCGTCTTCCCGAATCAAGAAGCGATTGTCCCGTGGCTGAATCGATAACATTAACTTCATACTCCAGCCGGATCAGTGACTCGGTTATCGCCTTAGCCGATGCCAGGGATACCTGACGTTCCTCGGAAAGGCCTCCTGCCAAAACCAACACTTTATATTTATTGCCCATTCTTCTTAATTCTCAATAACTTATAAATGATGAATATGGCCAATAAAGAAATAATAATTGACCAAACAATTTTTTCATAAAGATGGAAATATACCGCAATGGTCTCGAAATTCACAACGAAAATGTAACTGCCAAAAAGAAGAATAGCATTGAACAGCAAAAACGAGATTGAGGTATAGCAATAGGTTTTGCCGAGTCCATAATGACTGATGCCGGCCGCCAGAAGCATCACGGAACGAGCTCCAATAATAAAGCGATTAGCCATCAAAAGCACCGCCCCTCGTTTTTGAAACCAGGACTCAAGGCGAAGAATATCATTAATTGAAAATATCCTATAATTCCTTTTTATAAAAAAACCCCTTCCATAGGTAAAACCAAAATAATAAACCAGCATGGCCGAAGCAATTCCGCCCAAATAAACCGCAAAAAATACTATAACTATATTAAGTCGTCCGGCAGCAGCCAGGGCGCCTCCAGCCAGAGTGAAGAAGTCACCCGGAAAGGGAGGAAATATATTCTCAATAAAAAGGGCTGCGAACAACGCCAAATATATAAGGAATGGACCATATATAAAAAGCTTATCAAGTAAATCATTAACCAATTGAAGTGAGTGTTCCATCGTCCCTACAAATATATAAGTGAGGTTACCATAGCCGCTATCCCTTCTTCCCGACCTATAAATCCCATTTTCTCATTGGTGGTTGCTTTTATAGAGACATCAGCCTCTTCGATTTTTAATATTTCCGCAATTTTTACTCTCATGGCCGGAATATAGGGCATCAGCTTCGGCTGTTCGGCAATAATGACGGCATCGATATTCCCCACTTGGAATCCTTTATGGCGAACAAGCTCCGACACTTCCGCCAGCAATCGGGTCGATTGAATATCTTTATATCTTGAATCGGTGTCGGGGAAATGAAGGCCGATATCGCCTAATCCTGCGGCGCCCAGTAAGGCATCAGCAATAGCATGCAATAAAACATCGGCGTCGCTGTGCCCAAGAAGCCCATAGCGGTAAGGTATTACCACTCCGCCCAGAATCAGCTGACGCCCCAAGACAAGCCGGTGAACATCATAACCAAGGCCAACTTTAATGCCCGGCTTCATAAGCCTCCTTAAGAAGATGCTTAGCTAAGATTAGGTCGTCTTCGGTCGTAACCTTTATATTTATTCTCTCAGGAATAACGGTTCGAATCTTGTAACCCTGCTGCTCAACAAAACAGGCGTCATCGGTAACCGTCGCCCCTGAAGAAAGTTTATTATACGCCGTCATAATCAGATCATACCGAAAAACTTGAGGCGTTTCGGCCAAATATAACTTGGTTCGGTCAAGAGTAGAGAGGACGTAATCAGATTCAACTCTTTTAACCGTATCGGCTATCGGTCGGGCTAAAATGGCCGCTCGTTCCCTATGGGCCATCGCAATAACCCGGTCGATATCTTTGTGATAAACCAACGGACGGGCGCCGTCATGAATGGCGATATAGGCTGTCGCGGGCGGTAGTATCTTCAGCCCGCACATGACGGATTCCGACCGGCTCGCTCCTCCCACAACCACTTGGCTTACCTTTTTAAACTGAAAAGGATTGATTACTTTTTCGTTGGTGTACAGGAGAAAATCCTCAGGAACGACAACAACAATATCATCAACTTTCTCGGCTTTTTCAAATTGAAGAATGGTCCATGACAAAAGCGGACGATCGAGAATATTCCGGAATTGCTTGGGGATATCGCCGCCAAAACGAACTCCTCGCCCGCCAGCCACTATTAAAGCTACTGTCTTCATAGTTTAAATATATCTCTTTAGAAACAGAATATAAACAATAATTTTGTAAGCCGGAGACTAAAGTATAAGCATACAATCGCCGTAACTATAAAAGCGATACTTATTCCTGATAGCCAGTTGGTATGCTTCCAGAATCTTTTCGCGCCCGGCAAAGGTTGAGACGAGGATAAGCAAGGTCGATTTGGGCAAGTGTAGATTAGTCAGCAAATGATCTACTACCCTAAATTGATACCCCGGCTTAATATAGAGGTTAACATATCCCGCCAATGGCTGTATCTTGCCATTAATCATCGCGGCTGATTCGAGCGTTCTAACAACGGTTGTGCCGACAGCAAAAATCTTCCCACCCTTTTCTCGTATTCTATTAATGCTGTGGGCCGAGGATTTGGTAATTTCACCATATTCAGCGTCAATTAAGTGTTCATCTATATCATCTGTTTTGATCGTTTTAAATGTACCATATCCGACATGAAGAGTAACCGGAATTATCTTAATTCCCTTGGCCATAATCTTCCGGAGAATGGCTTTGGTAAAATGCAATCCGGCCGTAGGAGCCGCCACAGCTTTGGCTTTCCGCTTGGCG
>JAPLUS010000008.1 GCA_026397495.1 Candidatus Zixiibacteriota bacterium
GTTTCCAAACCACGGTATTTATCCCAAAAATATTTCCGCCATAATTCAAGGGGCTCATTGCTCCCTCGATAGGGTAGAATATAACGGCAGAACTGATCAAAGGATAATTGTCGTGCCCATGGTTTTTCCTGCCAGGCGCGGAAAGCATAATCAATATGCTTGATCAGAAAATCGCTCTTGACACTTTTTAGGTCATCAAAGATTTCTTTCCTCTTGAAATCCAATATTCCCTTTTGTATTTCAAGCGAATCAAAAGCCGCTATCAGTATATTATAATCAGAATAACAGAGAGCATTAAAGGGCACTTCGGCGCCGGTCGTATCACAGAGCTTGTAGGTTACATAACTATGCCCTTCCATATTGGCGATCAGGTAGCAGGCGGCCCGAAATTTTAGGGAGTCCCTCTCTTTGCTGTAATGGGAGAGAACTTTTTCCAATTTATGATGATTATCTCCGGCCGCTATCAGAGCCGAGGCCACCTCCGGGGGATAAGAGATATCCTTGGAAAAGGCGACGGCATAAATTGCCCCAAATAGTATAAACCACAAAACAATACTAATTCGCCCGCCGCTTCGAGCAGGGATGAGTAGGGACCAACGGGAATGCCTTCTTATCATCTTATTTACCTTATAGACGTCTAGGTGGAAACCGTTACCGCATATTATTAACAATAGATATGGCAAATTGCAAAGTGGATACTTGCATAACTCCCTTCATCAGGTGCGGCAAATCGTAATCAATTATTTTATTTCCTTTCTATATCAATCATCAGGAGATACCAAAACGGTATGCCCGGCATCACGCACTAAGGCAATCCTTAAATTTTCTTTCTTCTCTGTTCGTCCCTGCTCGTCCCTGCTCGTCCGGCAGGCAAGCGGCAAGCAAGCGACAGACGAGTTTTGCAGATCATCAATAATTTTCTGCGGTTCCCTGATCGATCTAAAGAAGACCTTATCGGGGATACCTGGAGAAAGTCCGGAGTAAAGTAATACATTAATTCTATTGGCTATTGCCTTGACACGAGATATCTTATGGATTCCAAGCGTATTTGAGAATTCATCTGATAAGGGCAGGTCAGGATTCCACCGGTCTGCCAGTTTATAGAAACTTTCCGGACCTATCCCCTCGTGACAGGGGGAAAACAGCAAAATAGTGCCGCCATCGGCGACGGCCGTCTGGCAATTCTCAAGAGCCTTCTGAAGCTGATAGAGATTGCTATCCAAGGGGGGACAAACCTCGGCCAAGAGTAAGTCACATTTCTCCTCACATTTGACGACAAATACAGAACGGGCGGAAGCGGCCGCCTGATGAAAGGAAGTGTTAATGTCACCCATAAAAGCAGTCTGGATTCCCTTATTGTATGCACCGACAACTTGAATGCTGAAAACTGGCTTGTCCCCCAGCATCAGCATCAACGATTGGAGATCTTCTTCAACCGGATTCCCTTCCAGTCTTAGGGGCCTTGCCTGAAAACTGACCGCCAGACGGTGATTGCGAGCCGTGGTATCATAATCACAGAGACCGGGAAATATTGATTTTCTCCCGCCGGTAAATCCGGCAAAGTAATGCGGCTCTACCGAACCGATAACAACCGGCCTTTGGGCCTCATAGAAATATTTATTTATCCAGACATTTTCTATCGTATGTTCTTTACCCAATTTGACCATACCGACCATATCCCTGGCATTATGAATCAATACTCTTTCATGCAATTGGGGATAGAGATCACCCAGAATCACCTTCAATTGCTCCTCGGTGGGTGGTTGATGACAACCGGTGGCAATCAGTACCTTAGCCAAATCGTTTATTTTGTTATCTTCGATAAGCCATCGTAATATGCCGGCGGTTGGGGTCGGACGATAGGCATCATTGATTACAAAAAGATCGGCCGTGGCAAGAGGAAATTGTTCTTCTTCCGCGACCTTCAGAATATGCAAAAAACTTTCCCGATTAATCTTGTCCTTTAGCGGATGG